>NZ_JABFDP010000014.1:0-234100 GCF_013179005.1 Bradyrhizobium denitrificans
CGCCCCGTCACCCGCAAGGGGTTTGGGTACAGGACCTAGGCCCGCAGCGGCAGAGCGAGGCCCACGGCCACGAAGATGCCGCCACAGACCTGGTTGAAGCGCCGTCCGACCCGGGCGAGCCAGGGGCGCACGCGGGCGGCGAAGCTCGCGATGGCGAGCTCAGTGACGAACTCGGTGACCGTATAGGTCATGGCAACGACGGTGAACTGTACCAGGAGGCTCCGGTCGGGGTCGATGAATTGCGGCAACAGCGCACTGAAGAACAGCAGGCATTTTGGGTTCGTGGCCGCGGTGAGCAAACCGGCCCTGAACAGCGCTGGTGCGCTGACGGTGACACCGTCGCTGCTGACCTCGACGGCCACCGGCGGCGATCGCCACAGCTTGACGCCGAGCCAGGCGAGGTAGAGCCCGCCGACCCATTTCAGCACCACCAGCCAAATGATCGACGCCTGCACCAGCGCGCCGATACCGAACATGCAGAGCGCAATGACCAGGACGAAGCCGATCAGGCCGCCGGCGATCGTGAACAGTGTCTTGCGCCCGCCATGCAGCGCGCCATGCGTCAAGGCCAGCAGGCCGTTTGGGCCGGGGGTGAGGGAGATTCCGACCGAGGTGACCAGGAACAGCAGCCAGGTGTTGAGCGCCATCGCGATGCACATTGACCATGAACAGGATCGTAGAAACGTAGATGGGGTAAAGGGCCGACCACCCGGGGCTGCGTGCCGACGTCGTCGCTATTCCACCGTGACCGATTTGGCGAGGTTGCGCGGCTGGTCGACGTCTGTCCCCATCACCACGGCCGTATGATAGGCCAGCAGCTGCACCGGGATGGCGTAGACGATCGGCGTGAACGTCGCAGCCATGTCGGGCAAGATGATCGTGACCAGCGAGTCCACGGTGGCCTCTTCGGCCCCCTTGGCATCGGTCATCAGGATGATGTTGCCGCCGCGCGCCGCGACCTCCTGCATGTTGGATACCGTCTTCTCGAACACGCGGTCATACGGCGCAATGACCACAACCGGCATGGTCTCGTCGATCAGCGCGATCGGACCATGCTTCAGCTCGCCGGCGGCGTAGCCTTCGGCGTGGATATAGGAAATCTCCTTCAGCTTCAGCGCGCCTTCCAGCGCCAGCGGATAGGAGGTGCCGCGGCCGAGATAGAGCACGTCTTTCGACTTGGCGATCTCGCGGGCGAGCTTCTCGATCTGCGGCTCGGTGGTGAGGGCCGCCGCGATCAGGCGCGGCACCTCGACGAGGCCATGCACCAGCTTTGTCTCGTCGGCTTCGGACAATTCGCCACGGCCCCGGCCCGCGGCAATCGCCAGCGCGGCCAGCACCATCAACTGGCAGGTGAAGGCCTTGGTCGACGCGACGCCGATCTCGGGGCCCGCCAGGGTCGGCATCACGATTTCGCTCTCGCGCGCAATCGTCGAGGTCGGCACGTTGACAACGGACAGGGTGTGAACACCCTGGGCCTTGGCGTAGCGCAGCGCGGCGAGCGTGTCGGCCGTCTCACCCGATTGCGAGATGAAGATGGCGAGGTCGCCCTTGCGCAGCGGCGCCTCGCGGTAGCGGAACTCGGAGGCGACGTCGAGCTCGACCGGCACCCGCGCGAAGCGCTCGAACCAGTATTTGGCGACGAAGCCGGCATAGCTCGCGGTGCCGCAAGCGGTGATCGAAATGCGCTGAATGTCCTTGAAGTCGAACGGCAGCCGCGCCGGCAGCATCACGCGCTCGGTGCCCATGTCGACATAGCGCGCCAGGGTATGGCCGACGACCTCCGGCTGCTCGTGGATCTCCTTGGCCATGAAGTGGCGGTAGTTGGCCTTGTCGACCAGCGACGTCGATGGACCATGCTTGACGATCTCGCGATCGGCGACCGCGTTGTTGCGATCGTAGACCGTGGCGCCCTTGTGGGTCAGCACCACCCAGTCGCCATCCTCGAGATAGCTGATGTTGTCGGTGAGCGGTCCGAGCGCGATCGCGTCCGACCCCAGATACATCTCACCATTGCCATATCCGACCGCGAGCGGCGGACCATTGCGCGCGCCGATCAGAAGATCGTCCTGACCCGCGAAGATGAAGCCGAGCGCGAAGGCGCCCCGCAGTTTCGCCAGCGTCTCGCGCACGGCGTCGACCGGAGCCATGCCCTGGCTCAAGAGATCATCGACCAGATGCACCACGATCTCGGTGTCGGTCTCGGTCGCGAACACCGTGCCCTTCTTCTGCAGGGCTTCACGCAATTCGTGGAAATTCTCGATGATGCCGTTGTGGACGACGGCGACGCGGTCCGTCGCGTGCGGATGCGCATTGTTCTCGGTCGGCTTGCCATGCGTCGCCCAGCGCGTATGACCGATGCCGGTAAATCCCTTCAGAGGTTGAGCCTGAAGCCGCGCTTCGAGATTCTTCAGCTTGCCCTCGGCGCGCCGTCGCTCCAGGATACCGCCTTCGAGCGTGGCGACGCCGGCCGAGTCATAACCGCGATATTCGAGCCGCTTGAGCGAATCCACCAACTGCTCGGCGACCGGCCCGCGTCCCAAAATGCCGACAATTCCGCACATGCCGAGCTATTCCCCAAATTGTCCAAACAGATTCAAATGCGTGGCGTTGTCTTAACGGAATCCGTGCGCTTTCAGGATTCAATAATTATTGCGGATTGCGACACGGTTAAGTGGAGGACTTCGGCGCGCGAATAGGCGTGCAACTCCGGTTCCACGCGGAGGTCCCGATGCAAGCGAGCTTAACGTCCGGTCAATGCTTTCGCGCAGACAATGTCGCGTCGGAGATGATCTCATGACCACCACGCGTCGCCCATCTGATCCCAAAGGCACCGGCTCGCTGAGCCTGTCGCATCCCGAGTCCGGCAGTCATCTCGCGCATTGGCCGCCGCCGACCATGAGTCGCGAGCTCAAGCCGATGCCGGTCAAGCATCGCAGCAGCGAACCGGTCAAGCACGCCACCCGCCGCGGCTGGCGGCTGACACGCGCGATGTTCGCCGAGTTCCAGGACGACGAAGGTTAGGCCGCCGAGTCCTGTTCACTTCTTTTGGCGCGACTTCGCGCTCCGGAAGCGCGCGGCCGCTCCCTCGCGTGTCGTCTGCGGGCTGCGCTCGAGTGCCAGCGCGTCCTCAGGCACGTCGCGCGTGATCACCGATCCCGAGCCGATATAAGCGCGCGCGCCGATATTGATCGGCGCGACCAGCGACGTGTTGGTGCCGATGAAAGCGCCCTCGCCGATCCTGGTCTTATGCTTGTTGAAGCCGTCATAATTGCAGGTGATGGTGCCGGCCCCGATGTTCGAATGGGCACCGACATGGGCGTCGCCGATATAGGACAAATGGTTGACCTTGACGCCCGCCTCCAGCACTGCGGCCTTGGCCTCGACGAAATTGCCGATCTTGGCGCCGTCGCCCATTGATGTGCCGGGCCGCAGCCGCGCGAACGGTCCCAGCAGGGTGTTGCGGCCGAGCGTCGACTGCACGAGATGCGAGAACGAATGGATGACGGCACCGTCGCCGATGGAGACGCCGGGACCGATCACGACGAATGGCTCGATCGTCACGTCCTTGCCGAACTTGGTGTCGGCCGCGAGATAGACGGTCTCTGGCGCAATCAAGGTCACGCCCGCGTCCATGGCCGCCTGCCGCAGACGGTTCTGCATCACGGCCTCGGCCTCGGCAAGCTGCGCCTTGGTGTTGATGCCGCGCACCTCGTCCTCCGAGGTCTCGATGACCGCCGCATCCAGCCCCTGCGCGCGTGCGATCGCCACCGCGTCGACCAGATAATACTCGCCCTTGCTGTTGGCGTTGCCGATCTTGTCCAGAATGGCCAGCGCATGACGGCCATCCATCGCCATCACCCCGGCATTGCACAGCGTGATCGCCCGCTCCGCCTCGGTCGCATCGGCCTGCTCGCGGATGGCGACCAGTTTGCTTCCGTCCATCAGCAGCCGTCCGTAACCGGTCGGATCGGCGGCGCGAAAGCCGAGCACGGCGAGCGCTGCGCCCTCGGCGAGTTGCGCGCGCAGCCGCGCAAAGGTCGCAGCCGTGATCAATGGCGTATCGCCAAAGGCAATCAACAGATCGTCGGCGCCGCGGGCAATCGCCTCGCGCGCGGCCAAGACCGCATGCGCGGTCCCCAGCCGCTCGCGCTGGATGAAAATGTCGACATCGGGCCGCAGGCGCTTGGCCTCCGTCTCGACCGCGGCGTGCTCCGGTCCGAGCACCACGGCGAGGCGGGCGCCGTCTCCACTCGGCGCCGCCGCCAGCACGTGGGCCAGCATCGATTCGCCGGCGACCGGGTGCAGCACCTTCGGCAGGCTCGCGCGCATCCGCGTGCCCTCACCCGCGGCAAGCACGATTGTGAGACTGGATCGAGCGGTCATTCAACACCTTGAATTGAGAGGCAAATCAGCACACGGCCACACCGCGTTGTCATAATGCGTTTTCTGCCCGCGGCAAACCTCCACCGACTGAAGCCTGCAGTGGTTTTCCTGTTAATGTTCGCCCGTGATTCGATTAAGGCAGGTTCATGGCTAAGGACTCCCACAATTCAGCCGCAGTTCGAGGAGTTGAGAAAACTGGCGGAAAGCTGTCCGGGTTGTTCGCGGACGAGAACGAGTTCGACCGCCGGACGCTGTGGCGGCTCGGCTGGTGGGGTGCGGGTGCCGTGGGAGCCGTCGGCCTGGCCATTTTCGCCAGTCAGACCGCGCAGGGCTGGCGTCGCGACCGGGTTTCGGCGGCCGATCTGTCGCGCCAGACTCAGCTGATCCAGTCACTCGCCAAGGAGACGCAAGGCGAAGCGCGCCAGCTTGCGGCGGCCATCGAGACGCTCAACACCGACCGCGACCGGCTCTATGCCCGGGTCACCGTGCTCGAGCAGGGCCTGGACTCCGTCACCGGCGCGCTTGCCAAACAGACGCCGCCCCAGGCCACGGCAAGCCCGGCCCCGAACAGCCGTAGCGCGCCGCCGCCGGCGGTCGCCGCTGTGGAGTCGCAGCCGCCATCGCCCTCGCCCAGTCCGGCATCGCCGAGCCCGCTGCCGGCCTATGCGAACATGTCGCCTTTCATGGCGGCGCCGACCACGGTTCCGGGAGCCGGGGTCGGACGCGCGGGCACGACCGCTTCGCCGGCGCCGGCGCCCTCGCCCGCGGCAACGCCCGCCACAGCCAGTTCGCCCGCGCCGGCCGCCGCCAAGCCACCTGACGCCGACAAGATCGCCAAGGCCGAGCCAGCGGATTCCGCCGGCCCAACCGACAGTTCGGACAGCGTCGCCACGGCTGTCCAGAAGACCGAATTCGCCGTCGATCTCGGCGGCGCGAATTCGATTGGCGGTCTGCGAACGATGTGGCGCGGCCTGAGCAAGACCAACGCCGATCTCGCCGCGCTGCGTCCGATCATCATCCTGAAAGAGGGCCAGTCCGGCCCCGGCATGCAGCTGCGGCTCGGGGCCGGCCCGCTCAGCGATGCGGCCGCGGCGGCCCGGATCTGCGCGACGCTGACAGAGCTGCAGCGAACCTGCGAAACCACGGTCTATGACGGCCAGCGGCTGTCGCTGCGCGATGAGACGGACGGCTCCGACGCAGCCAAATCGGCCACACCGGCGCCGGCCGCCCAGAAGCCGCCGGTGCAACGCCGCCGCACGCTGCAGCCCCAGGCGCTGCAGCAACGCCATGGCAAGCGCGAGGAACCGCCTCCACCCCCGGCGGCGGCCGCGCCGGCACCTCCGCCCGAGGCGCCCAAGCCCGAGCAGCCCTCAGCGCTGTCGTCCTTCTTCCGCCGCTCCTGATCGAATTCACCTGCTCCGCGAAGCGCTTGGACCGGTCTGTGAAAGCAGCCCGGAAGCGCTTTGCGGCTTGTCCGCACGGCCGTTCCGCAGCATAGTCCGGCGCATGAAAAAGACCCCGTTCCGCCTCTCGCCCTATCAGGTGCAATGGCTCCTGATCGTTGGCTTCGTCACCGTCGGTTACGCCCTCTATCTGCGCTATCTCGCGATCGAGCTGTCGAGCGTCGCGCTCGCCTGCGACGCGGGTCTGCAGACCCTCGCCTGCAAGAGCCGGGCGGTGGCGACGACGCTGTTCAAGAATTCCGTGTTCGGCGCCACCGCGCTGGTGATCGCGGTCCTGCATGTGATGCGGCCGTCGATCGTGCTCTTGACCGGCGGGCTGATCGCCGCCGGCCTCGGCATCGTGCTCTACAATATCGTGCTGTCGGGGCTGGCGATCGGCCTGCTCATCCTCGGATTTGCACGGCCCGCGCCCGCCACAGCGTGACGGCGAGCGTCAGGTACATCGCGCAGGTCCACAGCGCCTGCCAATTGTCGCGCCCCTCATTGTAGATCACATAGACTGAGGAAATCGCGAGCAGGCCGGCGAAGCTCGCCTCCGCGATCGGCCGGCCGCCCTGCGCCGGGCGGTTGGCCAGCAGCATCGCGAACGGCACCACCGCCATGGTCAGGCTGGCGAACGGGAAGTCGCGGTAACGCGGATCGAACACGAAGCCGAGCGCGGTCTCGGCCGCGATCAGCACGGTCACGATCAGCACCAGGCCGAGCGCATAGGTGATCTTGAGCTGTTTGCGGCCGTCATTCGGCCCGAGCAGGTCGAGGAAGGTCGGCAGAGGCCGGCCAGCCATCGCCGCATTGGCCCCCAGGATCGGCGCCAGCACGCCGGCGGCAAGCAGCGCGCCCCATTGCAGCCAGCCGCCGAAGCCCAGGCTCTCATAAAACATCTTGTCCGCGGCCATGCCGAACAGCACGCCCGCCGTGGTCGCGGAGAGTCCGACCCCGATCCAGGCCGAGAGGTGCGGCGGCCAGGGCCGGCGCCGCACCGTCAGCCAGCCCGACAGGAACACCACAAAGGACAGGATCATGCCGGCCGCCATCTGCAGCTTCCACTGCGGATAGTTGCTGACCGGCTGGCCCGGCGGATATTTCAGCGCGCGCTGGTCGTCGCTGATCAGGCCCCAATAGCCGCCGACGGTGCCTTCGAGCTTGCGCTTCCAGGGCTGGTCATAGGCCTCGATCAGGTTGACGCGGAAATTCTCGCGCTTAGCCAAGGTCAGGATGTCCGACACCACGCGGGCCTGGTTGGCGCGCGACGGCAGCGCGCCCTCGCGCATGCGGCCCTCGCTCGGCCAGCCGGTCTCGCCGATCAGGATCTCCTTGCCGGGAAACGCGACGCCGACCTGCTGGCGGATGGTGTCGACATGGGCGGCGGCGAATTTCGCGCGCACCGGCATGTCCTCCCAATACGGCAGGATGTGAACCGTCACGAAATCGACGATGTCATAGAGCTCGCGGTTGCGCAGCCAGTATTCCCACACGTCGGCATAGGTGACGGGCACCGTGACCTGCGCCTTGACGCTGCGAATCGTCGCGGCGAGATCGGCTGTGGTCATCTCGCCGCGCAGCAGCACCTCATTGCCGACCACGGCCGACGTGATCACGCCCGGATAGCGCTTGATCAGGTCGACGGCGATGCCGATCTGCTGCTGGTTCTTCAGCTTGTTGGACCCGAGCCAGATGCCCTGGATGACCTTGATGCCGACGCGCGCCGCGATGCCCGGCACCTGGTCGAGCCCGTTCTCGATCGAATAGGTGCGCACGCAATCCGAGATTTTGGCGAGCTGGACCAGGTCCTGCTCGATCTGGTCGGCCTCGATATGCGTGGTCGGATCCAGCGGGCTCTGCTGACCGCGGAACGGCGCGTAGGAGACGCATTGAACTTTGGAATCGAGCTCGATGGGGGCGCGTGCGAGCACAATGGGCTTGGCGAGCCACCACCACATGGCGGCGATGACACCCAAGGAAATGAGCAGAAGCGCCAGCGGTGTACGAAGGGATTTCAGTTCCGTTCTCCAGGCAGGGTGGTGTCGATTACCCGGTCGGCGGCGATCTGCCAAGGGCTCTGCCGCACACGCGTCATCGGCCGCGTGCGGCGGCAACGGCGGCGTGGCATCAGCGGTGCTTTACGATGTGCGGCGAGAAAGTTGGGGCCTTGCTGGACAAAATCCGAGATTCCGGTCATTGGGACTCCCCGGATGCTCCGAGCGCCGCAACCGGATTTTAGGAACGCAATGCGATACTCGGAATCACTCTCCCGCCGCAATCGGGGCCGATTTGACCGGCATCAACACTGCGTCCGTCGCGGGACGGCATGAAGGCAACATTCGGGGAATTTATGGGTCGACGCGTGCTCCAGTCCAAGTTTTCGGTTTTGCGCTTGTCTGCGGCGGTGGGCCTCTCGGTCCTTGCCGGCCTGCCCGGCGCCTTCGCCCAGAGCGGCAGCGACCATCCCCAGGACCAAAAGCCGCAGGCGGCCAATCCGGCCGACGCCAAGGAGAACCAGCGCAAGGCCGACGAGTTCGGTGAGGCCGCCCAGGCGCTGAGCGGCGGCCCCGCCGGCAACCCCGAATGCGTCTGGCTCGGCCGCCGCGTCGTCCAGCTGATGTACCGCGACGACCTCGATACCGCCTTCCGCCACCTCGACCTGTATGACCGGTTCGGCTGCCCCGGCGGCCACGTCCAGGCCTCGTTCCGCTGCCTGACCCGGTTCATCGCCCAGATCGACGACAAGGTGGCGAATTCGCTGAACAACCACGTCCACACCTGCTGGATCAACCCGGACGCCAAGCCGCAGGTGGCCGCCGCTCCGGCGCCGGCCGCGCCGCCGGCCCCGACGGGCTCGCAGCCGCAGGCCGCCCAGCCGGCCGCGCCGCAGGCCTCGCCGTCGCCGCAGCCTGCCAAGCCGTAATCTGCCAATCCGGAAGCGGACCCGCCTGCGCCGTCGCGGCGCAGCAACAGGTCTGCCACGCAAACGCCGCATCACCGCTGCAGTTGTCTAATGGCGCTGCAGCGTTATCGTGACGCGAGCGGCGTGAGTCCGACCGCCACCCGGTTCAGCCCTCGTTCAGCGATGAACGGGCCTAAATGGTGACCCCGGCGTGGTGCCATCGCAGACCCATGGCCGGTTCTCCGCTCGAAGCTGCGCTTCGTTGTCGTGCCTGGGCAGCACGCCGCGAGGTGCCGCGGCGCGACGCCGGCCGCCGATCGCGCCGTCGCTGTCGCTGCTCCCTCCTCTCCCGCCCGCCATGGTGTCCTGACCGATGCGCGTGATCGCAGCCGTCATCCTGTTCGTCGCCGCCGCGCATGCCGCGCTGTGGGGCCTGTTGCAGCAGAAGCAGAGCGCGCCCGACTTCACCGGCATGCTGCCGAGCGTGTCCTACGCGCCGTTCGAGGGCACCGACCATCCCGACGTCGACAACATTCCCAATGCCGAGCGCATCCGCAGCGACCTGAAGAAGCTCGCCACCATCACCCGCGCGATCCGGCTGTATTCGTCGACCGGCGGCGTCGAGCTGGTGCCGCCGATCGCCGCCGAAGTCGGCCTGAAGGTCACGCTCGGCGTCTGGATCGACAAGAACGAGGACCGCAACAAGCGCGAGATCGCGGCCGCGATCCAGCTCGCCCGCCGCAACAGCAACGTCATCGGCGTCGTCGTCGGCAACGAGACGCTGTACCGCGGCGAGCTCAAGCCGGACGAGCTGATCGGCTACATCAAGATGGTCAAGAAGTCGGTCACCGTGCCCGTGACCACCGGCGAGATCTGGAACCTGTGGCGCGATTATCCGCAGCTCGCCTCCAATGTCGACTTCATCGCCGCGCACGTGCTGCCCTATTGGGAGTTCTTCAACCACACCCAGGCCGTCGACCAGGCGGTCGACCGCTACCAACTGTTGCGCGAAAAATTCCCCGGCAAGCGCATCGTCATCGCCGAATTCGGCTGGCCGAGCGAGGGCTACAACCGCGGCATTGCCGATCCCGGCCCGTTCCAGCAGGCCTGGGTGCTGCGCAATTTCGTCACCCGCGCCGAGGCCATCGGCATGGAGTACAACATCGTCGAGGGCATCGATCAGCCCTGGAAGTTCTTCGAGGGCGGCGTCGGTCCGTATTGGGGCGTGCTGAACGCCGCGCGCGAGGTCAAGTTCGCCTGGACCGGCCCGATCGTGAACCCGGACTACTGGAAGCTCGCGGCCATCGCGCTTTTGGTCGGCGTGCTGTTGTCGCTGCCGCTGGTGCGGCTGCGCCAGCCGACGGTGCTGCAGGCGCTGGTGCTGGCGATCACGGCGCATGGCGTCGGCGCCTGGGTCTCCAACGTCTTCGCCTATTGGAACGTGCATTATTTCGTCTGGGGCTCCGCCTTCGCGCTGACGCTGGGCCTGACGCTGCTGGTTCCGCTGATCCTGATCGCAATGGCCCGCATCGAGGAGATCGCCGCGATCGCCTTCGGCCGGGCGCCGCGCCGCCTGCTCACCCGCGACAAGGCCGCGCGCGCCCGCGCCGCCGCGCCGGACTATTGCCCGAAGGTCTCGATCCATGTGCCGGCCTATTTCGAGCCGGTCGAGATGATGAAGCAGACCCTGGATGCGCTGGCCCGGCTCGACTACCCGAACTACGAGGTCGTCGTCATCATCAACAACACGCCGGATCCGGCGTTCTGGCAGCCGATCCAGGATCACTGCCGCATGCTCGGCGAGCGCTTCAAGTTCATCAATGCCGAGAAGGTCAAGGGCTTCAAGGCCGGCGCGCTGCGCATCGCCATGGAGCGCACCGCGGTCGATGCCGAGATCATCGGCATCATCGACGCCGACTATGTGGTGACGCCGGACTGGCTGAAGGACCTCGTGCCGGCCTTCGCCGACCCCGCCGTCGGCCTGGTGCAGGCGCCGCAGGAGCATCGCGACGAGGATCTGTCGCTGATGCACTACATCATGAACGGCGAATATGCCGGCTTCTTCGACATCGGCATGGTCCAGCGCAACGAGGAGAACGCGATCATCGTGCACGGCACGATGTGCCTGATCCGCCGCGCGGCGATGGACATGGCCGGCGGCTGGTCGAGCGACACGATCTGCGAGGACACCGATCTCGGCCTCGCGATCCAGGAGCTCGGCTGGCAGACCCACTACACCGCCACCCGCTACGGCGCCGGGCTGCTGCCCGACACCTATGAGGCGTTCAAGAAGCAGCGCCATCGCTGGGCCTATGGTGGCTTCCAGATCGTCAAGAAGCATTGGCGCCGCTTCCTGCCCGGCCGCAGCCGGCTCACGGCGGACCAGAAGCGCGAATTCTCGCTCGGCTGGCTCAACTGGCTCGGCGCCGAGAGCCTCGGCGTCGTGGTCGCGATCCTCAATCTGATCTGGGTGCCGATCGTCGCCTTTGCCGGCATCGCCATTCCCGACAAGATCCTGACCATCCCGATCATCGCCGCCTTCGTGGTCTCGCTCGCCCACTTCTTGATCCTCTACCGGCTGCGCGTCGCGGTGAAGCCGTGGCAGATGCTGGGCGCGATGATCGCGGCGATGAGCGTGCAATGGACCGTCAGCCGCGCCGTGGCGCAGGGCCTGATCACCGAGCACCTGGCGTTCGCCCGGACGTCCAAGGGCGGCCTGTCGCGGATGTCGATCGAGTTCCAGGCGTTCTGGGAGGCCGTCATCGGCGCCCTGCTGCTGATCGGCGCCACCATCCTGATCATGACCAACTATTTGGCGATCACCGAGCTCTACATCTTCGCCGCGGTCCTGATCCTGGAGAGCCTGCCCTTCCTCTCGGCGGTGGCGATCGCCGTGCTGGAGATGTCGCGCATCAACTCCTTCGAGTTCTGGCGCCACGCCACCGTCCGCACCGCCGAACTGATCGGCCTGCGCCCGGTCTGGGTGCCCGAGCTGGCCGGCCCCGGCATGCAGCCGGCCGCGCTGAGCGCGGCGCCGACCAAGGCGGCGGAGAAGGTCTGAATCCCCTCCGCGCGCCGCCGCCTGCGTCGGGACGCGCTGAAGATCAGGAGGTCGTGCCGAGCCGCGGCGCGGCCTCGGGCAGCTCGCCGCGCCCATTGCCGACAGCCGGCGACGCGCGCCGGCCGGCGACCAGGCCGCGCCAGGCGCGCGCAGCCTGCGCCAGGCTCGCCCCGGGCACGCGCAACGGCCTGTCCACGAGGTGGTAGGCCAGCGCCGCCGCGGCCAGCGAGATGGCGACCTGGGTGATGCCGTAGTTCAGGTTCGGATGCGCCTTGAACAGCGAGCTGCTGACCACGAACAGCACGGGGTAATGCAGGATGTACAGCGGGAAGCTGATCTCGCCGAGATAGTCGAACACAGCGGCGACGCGGCCGCCGACATCCCCGATGCGGTAGAAGACCAGCATCAAGGTGCCGATCCAGGCGACGCCATTCACGGCCGCGGAGCTGACATTGGTCACGTCGAAGAACCTGGCCTGGGTCGCGACCGAGGCCAGGCCGGCGATGCCGAGCGAGACGAGATAGCGGCGGTTGCCGGCGTTCGTATAGGCGACCCAGCCCGCCAGCCAGGCCCAGAGCATCACGATGCCCGTCAGCCAATAGGAGTTGCGGCCCGCGACATATTCGTCGCGGATCAGCGGCCATGCCACGAACAGCAGGCCGGACATGATCATGATGCCCGGAATGTAACGCCGTCCCTCGATCTTCCTGAACAGCGGCGCGAGCAGATAGTACACCGCCTCGATCGAGAGCGACCATGCGGGGTAAAGAAACCCGATCATGATCGGAAAGAACGCCTCGAGCAGGAAGATGCAGCCGATGAACTGCCACACGCTTGGCGGCACCGCCGGCGTGCCATACCCGCCGGACAGGCCGAGCACGGACCAGCCGAACCATCCGATCAGGACCGCCAGCGCATTCAACGGGAAGATGCGCAGCAGGCGCCGGCGGAAGTAGCCGGCGGGCCGCGTCGCGATCGAATGATGAATGCTGAGCCGGAGATGACGAAGAAGCACATCACGGCCATCAGGCCGCTCCGCGTCAGGACGGGAATGGCGCGGTCGGCCGGCCCGAAATTATAAGTGTGATCGAACAGCACCCACATCGCCAGCAGGAACCGGAGGGCCCCGAGCACAGGCCAGAATCCGCGAGGGGGCATATTCATGTCGTTTCCTCCGCCGACAGCCGGGCGGCAATGGGCGCCGGTTCACCGGACTCGGAAACACACAGTAACCTTCAGAAACACATCTACCGGCGGTAGCATGATGGGCCATCACACCGTTTCGGAGGGCCCGCCCCTGTTTTGACCCCGCTGTGGCGCGCAGGCCACAGCGTGAGGCCTCGGTGTGGTGGCGGCTCGCCGCCGACGGCCGCGCCGCGTCCCGCTGGAGGCGGCCGCCGTCAGAGCGTGCGGGCATGCGAAGACGGCCGGCTAACCGCCTTCAAAGCCGAGCAAATCCGGCCGTCCGCCTGTGGGTTGGCACGCGCGCCTATTGACCGAAACCGGCGCGCCCCCTACACAGCCGGTGCGACAGCAACGCGGCCCATGGCCGGGGTTTCGACGCCCCGATTTTGCGCCGCAGTGAACCACGGCGACGTCCTCCGCGTTCTCATGGTATCCTGCCGACGATCCGGACAGTGACGGCCCACGCCGCCACACCGCTTCCTTGGAAGCGAGCGCGTAGCTCAGCCGGTAGAGCACGTGACTTTTAATCACGGGGTCCTGGGTTCGAGCCCCAGCGCGCTCACCAATCTCCGGGAGATAAATGGATCACTTACGGTTCGACCCGAAATGCCCTCATGCTCAAGACGTTGACGTGTACTCAAGCTGATCATGACAACGTGAGATGGCGTCCCGCCGCGTGCTCCGACCTATCGGTAGCCACCGCAGCCATCGGGCAGCCCCGATCAACCCGACGCCCCCAAGACCCCTGACATCCCCCTCTGACATCCACCGCGCCGTTCAAGGTGGCTGTCATAAGCCCGCCGCGCCAGGTCGGCGGCATCGGGATCAAGCGGTGGCACCTGCATCGGCGCTCCGGCGTGGGACGAATTCAACGACCATGAGACCGTCGATCGGCGCCTTTACCAAGACAATCCAAAATCCATCCCCGCCTATCGCGTGAGCTTGACGGAATTACCTCTTCCGGTTGAATGACCCCATGAAATCTGGGGTTGTCTTCGTTCTTCTGGGGCTTACGGCCCTGGTGTCTTATTCGGTCGGGCGGCACGGTGCGCCCGATCATGGCGCGGCTGCGCCCGCCCCTGCCCTCGACGCGCAAGTCGCCGCGAGCAAGCCGGTCGCGTTTGCAACGGTCCCAACCGAAACTGCAAGCCCGCCTAGCGCAAGACCGGAGACAACTGATCGTCCGGTCATTCAGGCGCCAACCAGCCTCACCCGGCCTGCTCAGCCGGAGGGCGATCGCCAGCCCGCGCCAACACAGGCCAAGCTCGCGCCTCCGGAGAAGCCCGCCCAGCCCGATACGAAGCGTAAGGTGGAAACTGCGCTCACGGCCGCCGCGATTGTCGCGATCCTGATCAAGGCGAGTCGAGAGCAGTACTACGCCACCGGACACCCCTGCGCCTGCCCGGACGATGTCATGAGAAACGGCAGGGCTTGCGGCGCACGCAGCGCTCATTCAAGGCCTGGAGGCGCGTCGCCGCTTTGCTATCCGAGCGACGTCAAGCCGGAGATGATTGAGGACTATCGACGGCAAGCGGCCCAGGCCAGCCGATAGGCCTGTCCAGCGCCGGCAGCTTGCACCAAGCCTATGTGCGCAGCGCCAATACTTAGCGGCTTTCCGAAAGCAGCGACCGACGGAATCATGCGGCATGAGCAACAGATCGCGCGAGCGCCTCTACGGCTCCGCCACTCGCATCGCAGCCGAGCAGGCTACCCGCGCAAGGACGCCGATCGCCTTGCCTGCATCGCCTGGAACAAGCTCATGCTTGAAGCCGGCGGACCGGCGCAGCCGTCGCCGACGCTCGGCGATGCCTTGAACGCGGGATTTGGATATATTGAGGTCCGATGCCTCGGCTGCGACACCAACCAGACGGTGGCGCTCGACGTCGTCAGGGGACCGAAGGCCACGCCGATATATGAGCTGGAGCGATACATGCGTTGCAAGGATTGCTCGCAGCTCCGGGGCTACCCTTACAAGCGGACCGCGCTGATCGCGTTGCGGGGCACCAAGATTTTGGCGGCTGATGCGACGCCTATCTGGTCGCCGCATCAGGACGAATCGAGGAAATAAGCCGACGCTCTCACGTCGCCTTGGGGAAGAAAAATGAAACGGATTTTGATCTTAGTCCTCTTTTTGTTGGCGTGCTTGGCCTCAACTGCACGTGCCGGATCGCTTCACTGGAAGTGCTCATACAGCCTAGTGGCATCTCTTGATGGGCTGCAAAAGGAGCAGTTTCAGCTTGAGTTTGCCCTCGACACTTCGACGAGAAGGGCGGTTCTTATCGGCAATGCAGGCCTAGCTGACGTGGATTTCTATAACGGTGACCAAGGAGTCACCTTCCAGGAACGTCTCCCAACCGGAGCAATACAGACGACAACTATCACGCATAAAGACGGGAGTTCGGTCCACAGCCGTCACTCAATAGTTCTCGGACAACTAGCGCCTACTCAGTATTACGGCAAATGCAACTGAGCGCGGTGATTGCGCTGCGTAGGATCAGGCTATTGGCGAGCGATCCGCAAGCGATTAGGTGACGCGGAGTGCGGTTGATGCGGGATTTGGTTCCATTTGTGTTGGATTAAGGTGACGGTGCACTTATCTTCTAGTGTTCTCGACTGACGTTAAGTGCACCGCTGCAGGCGAGCCCCACTCGACTCCTCCCCTCACCTTGAGGAGTCCGCCGATCGGCGGGCGTCTCGAAGGGCGAGGCCCGGACGGTGGCCTCATGGTTCGAGATGCGCCGCCATGAAGACTGTTCGAATTGGCACGACCGTTCGGCGACGCTCCTCACCATGAGGGATCGCAGTTCGCCATCAGGAAGCGGAGGCGCCCGCGGGGGGCGTGATCGTCCCGCTCAAAAGCGCGCGAGAACCGCGTCAGCCGCACTCTGTCAGCGAGAGCATCGCGGTCCTAGTCTGTTGTGCACTGTCACCGTCACCTTGGAACCTGAAATCTTGTTGACACAACCCACACGTGAAGATGGGATGTCGGAATATTTCCGGGGGCCAACATGTTTCGATTCGCCGTAGCGATTGCTGCAATTTTCTTTTCCTACCAAGCTCATGCCAATGTAGTTCTTGGCTTGCCAACCAACGGCAGCGTTCAGATCGTCGGGCCTTTCACGACGGACCCTCTGTGGGGACCAAACCCGATATACATTCAGCTCTTCTTCAGTGGAGGCCCCGACGGACCGACACCGGACAATGCTTGGGTTGGCTGGAGAACTTTTTCGAACATATCGACGAGTCAATCGTCATTGACGCTGGTCAACTGCGGATCGTCCTTCGGTGGTCCTTGCCTTTCGCCTTGGGAAAGCAATCACGGATATCTGCCAGTTTACGCCGCCACTAACACGCTGACGACCCACTCCTCCGTTGGACTCTCACTGCAAGAGGACAGGGCAACTTATAGCGTTACCTATTGGGGCGTACCTTACTCATTCAGCTTGGCGGCTGAACTGCCGGACGGCTTTTCTGTATTGGCGCCAGGAGTGCCAGAGCCCTCGACCTGGGCGATGATGATCATTGGGCTCGCGAGCATCTGCCTGCTGAGCCGACGACGGCCGCAACACTTAGGAATCTGACCCATGCGACGAATGGCGGTCGCACTGGTTGTCAGCCTTACTTCTCTGCTTCCTCGGCCGGCCCTGGCCAGCACGATCCCGCTTAGCGGCACGGACGAGATCGTTGGGCCGTGGCAGCTGAACCAAATTTACTACGGGCACGTCCGTCTGACGGCCGTTGCGAGCCTGCCTCCCTTCGCGGATCCCAACATCCCCAACACGATCGGCGCATACGCCGTTTACACCAGCTTCGTCGTCGCCAGCGGCGACGTTATCAATGCCTCCGGGATTGCAGCGCTCGGCAACCTGGAGGTGATCGGGCAGAACTACCCGGTTATTGCATGCAAGACCTGCTCGGCAACAGGCGATCTCATCTGGTACGGCGAACCGTCAATCAAGCGCACCATTTCATGGGACACGCGGTGGCTCAAATACGGACACGCCGGCATCCTCGACGTGCGGCTATTCCTGGACTTGCCAGAGGGATTCTCGCTCGCCTCCCAACAAATCGCCGCAGTCCCGGAACCATCCACCTGGCTAACGATGCTAACAGGCCTTGCTCTTGTTTATTCTGTCCAAGTGGCGCGACGCCGATCTGGTGCCGACTGATCGACCGCTGACTATGCATGTCTCGCGAGGCGACCGACTCGACTGGATCGAGTTAGGACGTGGGCTCGCTGCGTTTGCGGTCGTGCTCAGTCACGTCGACATGTGGCGACTCCCTGACGGCCTGCGCGCAATCCACGATTTGGGCCGGTGGGGTGTTGCGTTCTTCTTTGTTCTTAGCGGGTTCATTATTTTCCATGTCCATGCTCAAGACATTGGCACTCCCCGGCGTGCCCCTCACTTCGCGTGGCGGAGATTCCTAAGGCTCTTTCCCTTGTATTGGGGCGTTTTTCTGCTCCTGCTTCTTCTCAGGACGAGGCTCGGCGACGCCTCGTACGCACCGCATATTGACAGCTCCTACATTCTTCAACAGGCACTTCTCCTGCCAGGCGGGCTTTTGGTGAACACCGCCTGGACGCTGCGCCACGAGCTTCTTTTTTATGGCATCTTCCTCGTGGCGATCTTGAACCGCACCGTCGGCGCCCTCTTGTTCCTTGTATGGCTTTCTATTATTGTCGCATCAATTCCGCTGAACGGCCTCGTTGAGGAATGGCCGCGCCCTGCATCTAATTTCATAACGAGCCATCTGAACCTTTATTTCTTCTTCGGAATGGCAATTGCTGCCGCTCACCGCAAGAAATGTAATTCGTCGCTGCTGATCAGCTTGGTTGTCGCGACAGCCTTTGTATCGCTGCTGAGACTGCTCTGGCCGTCGGACTACACCATGGCAGCGGTCCAAGTCCTTGCAAGTACACTCGCCGTAAGCCTCGCTGTCTGGCAGCACGATGCAAACGTCCCAGCACCTCCGGGATCCAGGCTTCTCGGCGAGATCTCCTATCCGATTTATTTGATTCACCCGACCTGTTACTTAGTCGCTCGCGGCGTGGTAAAGCGCTTGGGTGCTTTTCTGCCTGTTCCTCTTACAATCGAGTTTCTTCTGGCCATCATAATGTCGATCGGCGCGGCCATTTTTTTGGCAAGACTACTGCGTCGGCTGTATCGGATCGCTTCGATAAGGTCGATTAGCCTCAAGTTGGACAATTAACCGAGGGGACCGCGAGCCATCCTCACAATGTCGGCGATCGACGCAGCTTGTGCTAAGCGGCGCACTCGAAATGTCTCGCCTGCCTTTGAGTCGCCTCGTCGGGACCGAGCGGCCCCTGCGCCAAAAACATCATTCGTCCTGCCGCCTCAATGCGATACCGTACCTAGCCTTGCCGCCACTGAGATTCCGCTTCCATTTTTCCGAATTTTATGATTGACTGCCCTCATCCCGTGCTCCTCGAGAGGGGCGCTTCGCGATCGTCACGGACGTTGGGTGCGGGGAGCGGTGGCCGCGGGCCTGTTGCAGCGTGCTGATGTGCGCGGACGAACGGCAGGTCGCGGACGTGAAATCGCGTGGTCCTGGCGCCCCGAAGCTGGCGCCAAGTCCTGGGGGTGATGATCCCCGAGGGCGACGGTGGCTACCAAGCCGGACACCGGGGAGATCGCGTATAAGCGTGAAGACCATCGCGCGGGGAATGCCGGAGGCCGGCTGAACCTGTGGTGACTGCCGCCTGCTTTCCTTGTTGCAGGCGGGCCATGGGTTGCGGCCTGCAGCCCGGCATTCCCCGCGCCCTCTGTCCGATGGGGGCGAACGCGATCAAAGCTCGGGCGCGGGAGGCGTCGCGGTGACGAATGAACGCGTCCGCGCGATCCATCGCAGTGTCATGGGTTTGAGATGGCCCGGCTTGATCCCGCCTCACGGACACACCGACCGGTCTGCGAACCGGGCGACCGCGCCAGCCGCATCGGTGGGGCGGCGCGCATGCAATCCGGGGGGGCGGCTTTTAACGATATCGACGGCCGGACGTCTCCGGCCCCGTCCCGCCGGCACCGCACCTGTTGCGGACGATCCGTAGTATCGCTAGACTTCACGAGTATTTGATTGATTCATTAGGACATTCCCGATGGCCGACATTGCCTCACCGATCGTGATCAGTGCGCCGGTTGGCTCTGTGATCAACATGGCGGACTACATCTCGCAGCTGTTCTCGGGCGCGAGCTACGCCGGATATTATTTCTACGACGGCTCGATCGACGAAAGCCAGTTCGGCTATTGGGGCAGCGCCCGGATCAACAGCCGCTTCGCCTATAACGGCACGGCCGAGCCGGTCGACACCGCTTTCTACGTCCCTGCGGCGCAGCTCAACAACCTTCAGCTCGTCGTCGGCAACGAGATCGAGCCCAGCATCTACTGCTACGCGGCGTTCGGCCCGGGCTACGGCTCGTACATGAAGATCAGCATCGTGCCGACGCTGTACAACGACCCGACGCCGAACGCGATCACCGGCGACGACGTCGTCGCCGCCGCCAGGACCTATCTGCAGCTCTACCAGGGCTCCGCCAGCCCCAATGGCTGCCACTCGATCGCGTCGGACTACGCTGCGGCCGCCGGCGCGCCGCTGCCGGCGATGTCGGGGTCGCTGACCCCGTCGCAGAATCTCGATGGCGGGCTGTGGAGCGCGATCTTCAAGGGCGACGTCACCCCCGACCCGAACTGGCAGAACCGCCTGCAGCCGGGCGACATCGTCCGCTTCGACTATGCCGATCCGAGCAAGTCGCAGCACACCTTTACGGTGATGAGCGTGTCCAATGGCAAGGTCGATACGATCGACAATTGGAACGCCGCGCTCGGCGAGCACCAGACCGATTTCAGCCAGCTCGCCAATGCCTCAACGGTCACGATCTACCGCATCACCGACCAGTATTATCACCTCTCGGGAACGGTGAATGACGACCTCTTGATCGGCAGCGTCAAGAACGATGCCATCGATGGCGGCGCCGGCAATGACACCATCTATGGCGGCGTCGGCAACGACATTCTCAACGGCCAGGCCGGCAACGACATCCTCCGCGGCGGCGAAGGCGCCGACGTCATCAATGGCGGCGACGGCATCGACACCCTGTTCGGCAATCAAGGCGGCGACCGCTTCGTGTTCGACCAGGCGATCCTGGCATCCAACACCGGCGTCAATTCCGACCTGATCCAGGATTTCAATCGCGGCAATGCCGGCGTCTACAGTGCCGCCGAGGGCGACACGATGGACCTGAGCGCCCTGCTCTCCTGGGGCGTCCATGCCGGCCAGACCGCCGATCATCTCGTTCGCGTCGTCGAGGACCAGAGCGGCGCCTTCGCCGACGTCCAGATGGACAGCGACGGCCTGAATGGCGGCGTGCACTGGACCACCATCGCCCATGTCGCCGGCACGCACCAATCCGAGACATTCCGCTTCCTGCTCGACGCCGGCGTGAGCGCCAGCACCGGCGTCCAGGGCGATTATGGCCTGACCGGCGATTTCGACGGCGACGGCAAGGCCGATATCCTCTGGCGCAACGACAGCGGCACCCTGGCGCAATGGCAAATGAACGCCGCCCAGGTGATGGCCGGCCCGCAGCTCGGCTCCGTCCCGGACAACAGCTGGCACGTCGTCGGCGTCGCCGACTTCAATGGCGACGGCAAGAGCGACCTGTTGTGGCGCAACGACAGCGGCGCGCTCGCCGAATGGATGATGAACGGATCGCAGATCGTCTCCGGACCAGGCATCGCCTCCTCGCCCGACAAGAGCTGGGACGTCGCCGGCACCGCTGATTTCGACGGCGACGGCAAGGCCGACATCCTCTGGCGCAACGACAGCGGCGGGCTGGCGCTGTGGACGATGAACGGCGCGCAGGTGCTGTCCGGGCCGAACATCGGCTCGTCACCCGATCCGAGCTGGCACATCGTCGGCGTCGATGATTTCGGCGGCGACGGCAAGGCCGATATCCTCTGGCGCAACGACAATGGCACGCTCGCGGAATGGTCGATGAACGGATCGCAGATCCTGGCCGGGCCTGCGATCGGCTCGGTGCCCGACCTGTCCTGGCACGTCGTCGCCACCGGCGATTTCAACGGCGACGGCAAGGCTGACATTCTCTGGCGCAATGACAGCGGCACGCTGGCCGAATGGCAAATGAACAATGGCCAGATCCTGGCCGGCCCGCAGATCGCCTCCACCCCCGACCTGTCCTGGCATGTCATCGGCACCGGCGATTTCAACGGCGACCACAAGACCGACATTCTCTGGCGCAACGACAGCGGCACCTTGGCGGAATGGACCATGGACGGCGCCCAGGTGCTGGCCGGCCCGCAGATCGGCTCGATCCCTGACGCCACATGGAAGACGGTCGCCCACCATTATGATTTCGTCTGATGGCCGATCGTGTTGGACAGGGCTCGTCCCTTCCGCAACCGGAGCAAGCATCGCGAAGCCACGCAAACATCTCACAGGAGGTGGCCTTCTGATGAGTGGCCCGCTAAGCTGCTGATCGCGCGGTCCGCTGATGTCAGGTCGGCCATATCGGTTCAGGACCGCAGACGTGGAGGGGCTGCATGTCGATACGCAAGGTGGATTTGAACGGCGACGGGATTTCCGACCTGATCCTGCAGGACGAGACCACCGGCGACGTGACGACGCTGCTGATGCAGAACGGCGCGCCGGTCAGCACGATCACCTATCATGTCGCGGAGACTTATCCCTCGACCTACAAGATCACGGGCTTCGGCGATTTCGACGGTTCAGGCACCACCGATGTGCTGTTCCACAGCCTCAGCAACGACATCGCGATCGATTGGCTGACCGGCGCGAATGGCGTCGTCGTGGGCAACCCAAGTTATAATTGGATGCGGGCCGGCTATGACGTCGTCGGCACCGGCGACTATTCCGCCGATGGAAAATCCGATCTGCTATGGCGCGGGGAGACCGACGGCCAGCTGATGATGTGGCAGATGAACAGCTCCTACATCAAGGCCTACACGTCGCTGGGACAAATCCCCACCAGCTACAGTATCGTCGACGGCGCCAGCGATTTCACCGGCGACGGCAAGTCGGACATCCTGTTCCGCGGCATGGATGACGGCCAGACCACGCTGTGGGCGATGAACGGCAGCGAGATCGCCCAGCGCATCGACTTCGGCAAGATCCCGACCTCCGTGAGCCTGCTCGATACCAAGGCCGATCTCAACGCCGACGGCACCCACGACCTCCTCTGGTACGATCACGACAGCGGCAACGTCGTCGAATGGCTGATGCATGACGGCCATCCGACGGTCAGTATCATCGGCAACGTGTCCCCCTCCGCCCATGCGACCCTGATCAGCGCCGACGGCGACTATAATGGCGACGGGATCTCCGACCTGCTGTGGAATGTCGGCGGCAATCTCGTGACGTGGACGATGAACATCCAGGGCGGCATCTTCTCGGTCGACTATGTTCACGACAGCAATGGCAATCAGGTGCTGCTCGGCGCCACGCAGATCGTGGAAGATGCCGTCGACACCTTCGACGGCAGCGGCCGCAGCAGCCTCGTGATCCGCGACACCAGCTCCGGCACCGCGCAGGTCCTGTCCATGCTGGGACCGACGGCAACGAACGTCACCACCATCAATGCCGGCCCGAACAGCACGGTCGCCAATGGCGCCGGCTCGGGGGTGGTCATCAACGCGGACCAGTCTCACGCCTATTATGGAACCGACGGCAGCGACACATTCGTGATCCAGTCCGGCGGCGCGACGGTGACCGGCGGCGCCGGCGACAACCTGTTTCACGTCTCCGGCTTCAATTGGGGCGCGACGATCACCGACTTCAAGCCCAATGCCGATCAGCTGGTGCTGGATCACACCGCCTTCATCAATGCCGTCGGCGCGCCGGTCTACGATCCCGGCGTGGTGTCGTTCACGTCAGGCACCGCGGGCCCCGAGGTGGGCGATGCGCGCTACCAGTTCTATTACCAGGCCACGACCGGCCAACTCTGGTATGCCGAGCCGTTCGGCTCGGTCGCCAACCAATATGAGCTGATCGCCACGCTACAGAACCACCCGACCTTGTCGAGCCATGACATCCTGCTGGCCTGAGCGTGGAGGCCATGCCGCAATAAGCGAAACCCGCCTGGCGCGGTCTGCACCAGGCGGGTCTCTTGAAATTGCGATCGACCAGGCCGATCTCAGCTGAACTGGTTCATCGTGTTGTGCGCGCCGCCGGCCTTCAGCGCCTTCTCGCCGGCGAAATATTCCTTGTGGTCGTCGCCGATGTCGGAGCCGGCCATGTTCTGATGCTTGACGCAGGCGATGCCCTGGCGGATCTCGGCGCGCTGGACGTTCTTGACGTAGCCCAGCATGCCCTGCTCGCCGAAATATTCGCGGGCGAGGTTATCGGTCGAGAGCGCCGCGGTGTGGTAGGTCGGCAGGGTGATGAGGTGGTGGAAGATGCCGGCGCGCTTGGCCGAGTCCGCCTGGAAGGTGCGGATGCGCTCGTCGGCTTCCTTCGCCAGCGGGGTGTCGTCATACTCCGCCTTCATCAGCTCGGCGCGGTTGTAGCGGCTGACGTCCTGGCCCGCCTCCTTCATCGCGTCATAGACCTGCCAGCGGAAGTTGAGGGTCCAGTTGAACGACGGCGAGTTGTTGTAGGCGAGCTTGGCGTTCGGGATCACCTTGCGGATACGGTCGACCATCTTGGCGATCTGCTCGATATGCGGCTTCTCGGTCTCGATCCACAGGAGATCGGCGCCATTCTGCAGCGAGGTGATGCAGTCGAGCACGCAACGGTCCTCACCGGTGCCGGGACGGAACTGGTAGAGGTTGGAGGGCAGCCGCTTCGGACGCAGCATCTTGCCGTCGCGGTTGATGATCACATCGCCGTTGCGGGCGTTCCCGGGCGTCACTTCCTCGCAATCGAGGAAGCTGTTGTACTGGTCGCCGAGATCGCCCGGCTGGCTCGAAAAGGCGATCTGCTGCGTGAGGCCGGCGCCGAGCGAGTCGGTGCGGGTGACGATGATGCCGTCCTCGACGCCGAGCTCCAGGAAGGCGTGGCGGCAGGCGCGGATCTTGGCCAGGAACACGTCATGCGGCACGGTGACCTTGCCGTCCTGGTGGCCGCACTGCTTCTCGTCCGAGACCTGGTTCTCGATCTGCAGCGCGCAGGCGCCCGCCTCGATCATCTTCTTGGCCAAGAGATAGGTCGCCTCGGCATTGCCGAAGCCGGCGTCGATGTCGGCGATCACCGGGACGACATGGGTCTGGAAACCGTCGATCCTGGCGATGATCTCCGTCTCCTTCGCCTTGTCGCCGGCCTTGCGGGCCGCGTCGAGGCTGCGGAACAGATCATTGAGCTCGCGCGAGTCGGCCTGGCGCAGGAAGGTGTAGAGTTCCTCGATCAGCGCGGGCACCGAGGTCTTCTCGTGCATCGACTGGTCCGGCAGCGGGCCGAATTCCGAGCGCAGCGCCGCGATCATCCAGCCCGAGAGATAGAGGTAGCGGCGGTCGGTCTTGCCGAAATGCTTCTTGATCGAGATCAGCTTCTGCTGCGCGATGAAGCCGTGCCAGCAGCCGAGCGACTGGGTGTATTTGGTGCTGTCCTCGTCATAGGCGGCCATGTCGGCGCGCATCACCGCCGCGGTGTAGCGGGCCACGTCGAGACCGGTCTTGAAGCGGTTCTGCAGGCGCATGCGCGCCACGGCCTCGGCGGTGACGCCGTTCCAGGTCGGGTGGGTTTCGAGCAGCGCGCGCGCCGCCTCGACCTCGGCCTGGTAGGACGCGGGGCCCTGGAGAGCTTGGTCGTTCAATCCACGCGGTTGAAAGTTCATGTCCGTGATCCCTTGGTTAAGGACAACCTGGGACCTGTTGTAAGCGCTCGCCGCGAGCGGACCAGACATTGCGCGGAAAACTTGTCACACTTTACAAATCTCTCGTGTATAGCTGTAAGGAGATTACAGACACGAGACGACAGGCCATGACCACCACTGCCCGCTCGATCTTCATGGGCCCGCGCCTGCGCCGCCTCCGGCGCGAGCTTGGCCTCACCCAGGCCGATATGGCCGCGGACCTTGAAATATCAGCACCTTACGTGGCGCTCCTGGAGCGGAACCAGAGGCCGGTGACCGCCGACATGCTGCTGCGGCTCGCCCGGACCTACAAGATCGACCTCGCCGATCTCGCTGGCGACGGCGGCGCCGACCATACCGCGCGGATGCAGTCGATCCTCAAGGACCCGATGTTTTCGGACATCGACATCCCCGCCCTGGAGATCTCCGACCTCGCCGTCAGCTATCCCGGCATGACCGAGGCCTTCCTGCGGCTCTATACGGCCTATCGCGAGGAGCAGTTGGCGCTGGCCGAGCAGCGCGCGCCGGTGCCCGCCGGCAGCGCATCCGGGCCGGGAGTGGATGGTTTCGACGCCAACGATCCCGTCGCCGAGGTGCGACGGTTCCTGGCGGCACGCCGCAACAATTTCGCCCAGCTCGACGACGCCGCCGAGCGGCTGGCGCAGACGATGGTCCAGGGCTTGGCGACCGGCTCGGCGCAGGTCTCGGCCAGCCCTTCGGGCTTCATCGAGCGGTTTCGCACGCGGCATAATCTGCAGGTCCGCTACATGCCGCCGAACGTGATGCTCGGCTCGCTCAGGCGGCTCGATCTGCACCGGCGGCAATTGCTGATCGAGGACTCGCTCGACAGCGCGAGCCTGAAGTTCGAGCTGGCACGGCAGCTCGCTTATCTCGAGCTCGACAACGAGATCGGCACAGCGCTAGAGGACGGCAAGTTCGCCAGCAAGACCGCGGAGCTGCTGGCGCGCCGTGCGCTCGCGGCCTACGCCGCGGCAGCGATCATCATGCCCTACTCGATCTTCGCCAAAGCCGTCGATGCCAGGGCCTACGATCTGGAGGCGCTGGCGCGGCAGTTCGGCACCAGCTTCGAACAGACCGCGCACCGCGTCACGACCTTGCAGAAGCCGGGCGCCGAAAAGATCCCGTTCTTCCTGATCCGCGTCGATCCCGCCGGCAACGTCTCGAAACTGCTCGACGGCGCCGGCTTTCCATTCGCACGTCATGGCGGCGCCTGCCCGCTGTGGTCCGTGCACGGCATCTTCAAGACGCCGCGCCAGATCGTGACGCAATGGCTGGAACTGCCGGACGGCCGCCGCTTCTTCTCGATCGCGCGCACGGTGACCGCCG
Source organism: Bradyrhizobium denitrificans (assembly GCF_013179005.1). Taxonomy (NCBI): domain Bacteria; kingdom Pseudomonadati; phylum Pseudomonadota; class Alphaproteobacteria; order Hyphomicrobiales; family Nitrobacteraceae; genus Bradyrhizobium; species Bradyrhizobium denitrificans. The sequence continues at coordinate 26,167 of NZ_JABFDP010000014.1, forward strand.
GCGGCGGCTCCTATGGCGCCGTCCGCGTCGAGCGCGCGATTGCGGTGGGCTGCGCGGCCGAGCATGCCGGCCAGTTGATCTACACCCGCGACGGCCACGGCCCGCGCGCCGACGAACCGACCCCGATCGGCACCGCCTGCCGGGTCTGCCACCGGCCGAAATGCGCGGCACGTTCGGCGCCGCCGATCGGCCGCGAGATCCTGCCCGACGATTTCCGCACCTCGTCGATCCCGTTCGGCTTCTCGGCGGATTGAGAATGAGCGATGCTGGGCGCAGCGCGAAGCAAGGAATGTGTCGATGTCCGCAGCCTTCCTCCTGACCTCCCTGATCGTGGTGGCCTCCCCCGGCACCGGTGTGCTCTACACGCTCGCCGTCGCGCTGACGCGCGGATCCCGCATGAGCATTGCGGCCGCGTTCGGCTGCACGCTCGGAATCATTCCGGCGATGCTCGCTGCCATCGTTGGCCTTGCGGCGGTGCTGCACACCAGCGCGCTGGCGTTTGCCGCGCTGAAATATTGCGGCGTCGCTTATCTGCTCTACATGGCCTGGCAGACGCTCGGTGAGCGCGGCGCGCTCGCGGTCGAAGCCCAGGGGGATGCGCGATCGGCCGGCCGCGTGGTGCTGACCGGCTTCCTGATCAACATCCTCAATCCGAAACTGTCGATCTTCTTCCTCGCGTTCTTGCCGCAGTTCATCGCGGCCGGCGACGCGCATCCGCTCGCAACCATGATCGAGCTGTCGGCAACGTTCATGGCGATGACCTTTACGGTGTTCGTGCTGTACGGCCTGTTCGCCGCGGCGGTGCGCGACCGCGTGGTCAGCCGTCCCCGCGTCCTGGCCTGGCTGCGCCGCAGCTTCGCCGCCGGATTTGCGCTGCTCGGCGCCCGGCTGGCGCTGGCGGAGCGTTGAGACCTCCATGCCGGTAAAGGACAACGCAACAACATCTCACAGCCTGAAATGAAAGCTTCGCAAAACCGCCCCGCCGCCAGCGTGTCCTCACAGGCGTGGCCGCGCGCGGTTTGCGAACTCCCCGCCCGCGGCCTCGACGACCCGAAAAGGATCCCGAGGCCTCCCCATGCCATCTCCGACACCAGCCCTGCGCCGCGCCGCTGTGGTGATGCTCGCCACCCTCTTGCTCGGCAACATCGCCGTCATCATCGCTTTTCCGTCGCGCTGCGCGAACAGCCCACACGTCGCCATCGGCGGTCATATCTGGATCGCGGGCTGCAGCGAGCCCTGAGATCAGACCATTCGGCGCCTGATCCTGGTCGCACCGCCGGGCTATCGCCGCGTCTTGCGCGCGCGATCGGCCCCATCGAGCAAGCCGCGCATCGAACTGGCGACGCGTATAGGAAGCCCCGCCAAGCCGCCGAGACGGGGGAAGCTCATCAGCTCGCAACGCGGCGCTTGAATCGCAGAACCTGCTCCTAAACGTCGTCGCGCCAGCCCGGCCTGGACTCGGCGCTGCGACAGTCACTGATCACCGCCGCAGTAAGCGCGGCGATGGCGCAGCGCTGGCGGGCCGGCCATCTCGACCTGCAGCAGGCGGTGCTGGCCCTGGCGAACGTCGACGGTATCCGCGTCGTCCGGCGCCCTGCCGCAGCCCTCGAGTGAGGGTCCGAGAAGTTCCCCACTTGACGAACCAGCCACAAACCGGCCAAACATTGCGCCAAAATGTCGCGGCGGAGGTGATCCATGCGATATGTCGACGGCGCGGTGATGTTCTTCAGCCTCTGGCTGCTGGCGTCCATGCTTCTCGACGCCCTGACGCCACCGGAGCTGACCTTCTACATGATCGGCCCGGCGATTGCCCCGGCCGTGATCGTCGCGGGCTTTCTCTATTGGCTGCGCATCCCTCCGCTCGATTACGCGGTGGTGTTCGGGACGTTATGGATGGTCTCCGAGATGGTTCTGGAGATGATCACTCCCAAGCCGCTATCGTCCTTGATGGCCATCGCCGCCGTCGCGCCGCTGTTGCTCGCCGGAATCCTCGTCAACGTCAGGCAATGGCAGCAGTCCGGCCCGCGCGTCCAGCCCCCGTCCGCGATCAAGACGTTACAGAATTCGTCCACAGTCCTCCCCAACCGCCGGCCACTCTGAACCCGCCCCGCCGCCGGCGCTGGCTATGCGGACTCGGCTCGCATCCTCCATTTGGTAAGGGCCAATCACCGACATCATTGTCGTCCGAGCGCGTGAGCCGGCGATCCGTTCGTGGTCGCGTTGGAATGCGATCGCGCAGGCCTGGGCTCGTGGCCCCTGCCGGCGGCGACTATCACCACGACTGCTCGGTCATCGGCGGCTGCAGCCGGATCGTGCCGGTCGACAGCTACGTGCTGGGCGTCCACCGACTGCACCTTGGATCATTGGCGTGCGACTGCAACAGCAGATCGTGCGCACCGGCACCATCGCGCCGCGAGCAAGCCGATAGCCACGATCACACGATGTGACAGATTGCGGGTTTCCTTGCCGGGCGCAGCGACATAAGTTGCCGCCCCGGGGGTTGCTTCATGCATGAACTGATCGGCGACATCACGCTCTGCATCCTGTTTGCGTGGGTGCTTGGACTGGCGGCGCATTACTGGCGCCAGCCCTCGATTCTCGCCTATCTGGTCGCGGGCTTCGCCATCGGCCCCTTCGGCACCGGCTGGGTCAAATCCCAGGAATCGATTTCGGTGATTTCGGAACTCGGCCTGATCTTCATGCTGTTCATGATCGGACTCGAGATCGACCTGAAGAAGATCATCCGTGCCGGCCCGGTGATTCTGATCGCTGGCGGCGTCCAGCTGCTTGGTGGGGCTGCGCTCGGTATCCTGTTTTTCGTCGCCATCGGCATGCGAATGGGGGCCGAGAGCTACGATGCGCTTTATCTCTGCGTCGCCTGCGCGCTGTCGTCCACCGTGATCATCGTCAAGGTGCTGTATGAAAAGCGCGAGCTCGACACCCTGCCCGGCCGCATCACCCTCGGCGTGCTGGTGTTGCAGGATGTGTTCGCGATCCTTTTCCTCGCGGTGCAGCCGAGCCTCGACGACCTGCATTTTGGCGTCATCCTGCTGTCCTTCGCCCGCGCCGGTGCGCTGGTCGCGATCGCTCTGTTGCTCAGCCGCTATGTGCTGCCGCCGGTGTTCCACCGCATCGCGCGCACCCCCGAGCTGATCCTGCTGGGCGCGCTGGCCTGGTGCTTCCTGATCGGTGAGATTGCGGAGCGGCTGCATCTTTCGCGCGAAATGGGTTCCCTGATCGCCGGCGTGTCGCTCTCGACCTTCCCCTATGCGCTTGACGTCACCGCCAAGGTGACGACCTTGCGCGATTTCTTCATCACGCTGTTCTTTGTCGCGCTCGGCATGACCATCCCGATCCCGACGATGTCGGTGGTGGGGCTGGCGCTGGTCATCGCCCTGTTCACGGTGGCGAGCCGGCTGCTCACCACCTTCACGCCTCTCTACATGATGCGGCAGGGCCTGCGTGCGAGCCTTCTGCCGGCGCTCAACCTCGCCCAGATCAGCGAGTTCTCGCTGGTCGTCATCCAGACCGGCGCCGCCGCCGGCCATCTCAAGACCGGCACGTCGAGCGCGGCATCCTTCGCCTTTGTATTGCTTGCGGTGCTCTCCACCTTCGTGATCGTGCGCTCCGACCCGATCGTACGGCGCGGCATCCCGCTCCTGAAGCGGCTCGGCCTGCGGGATCTCGACGCGACCAAGGACGGCGAGGCCGGCCACGACGGAGGCCATGGTGCCGCACGCCCGATCGTGCTGCTCGGCTTTTTTAGAACCGCCAGCGCTCTGCTGAGCGAGATCGAGCGCAACCAGCCTGAGCTCCTGGAGCGCATCGGGGTCGTTGATTTCAATCCTGTGGTTTTTCGGACATTGTCCGATCGTGGCATCCAGGTGACCTATGGCGATATCAGCAATGTCGATACGCTGGTCCATGCCGGGGTCGGCCAGGCCGAGTTGATCATCCTGAGCATCCCGGACTCGCTCCTCAAGGGCGCCAACAACGAGAAGCTGGTGCGGCACGTCCGCAGCATCAACGCGACCGCCAAGATCGTCGCGACCGCCGACCTGCTTGCCGACGTCAACGATCTCTACAATGCCGGCGCGGACTATGTGACCGTGCCGCGGCTCAGCGATGCCCAGGTGCTGCTCAATTTGATCCAGGACGCCAGCGCCGGCCTGTTGTCCGACCGCCGCCAGGAAGCCGAGGCGTTGCTGGCCGACCGCCGCGAGGTTCTCCCGTGAACCTCCCCCCTTCCCAACTGGAACTACCGCCGAGATCCCGCTAAAGCAGTCTCATGACAAGCAGCCACGTCCACGTCGTCGATCACCCGCTGGTCCAGCACAAGCTTTCCCTGATGCGCGAGCGCGACCGCTCGACCAAGGGCTTCCGTGAGCTGTTGAACGAGATCGGCATGCTCCTGGCCTATGAGGTCACACGGGACCTGCCGCTCGAACTGGTCGACATCGAAACACCGATCGCGCCGATGAAGGCGCCGAAGATCGCGGGCAAGAAGTTGACCCTCGCCCCCATCCTGCGCGCGGGGGTCGGCTTCCTGGACGGCATGCTGGCGCTGATGCCATCGGCGCGCATCGCTCATATCGGGCTCTATCGCGACCCCACGACGCTCCAGGCGGTCGAATACTATTTCAAGGCGCCGCAGGACCTAACCGACCGCACCGTGATCCTGATGGACCCGATGCTGGCGACCGGCAACTCGGCCTGCGCCGCGGCCGAACTGCTCAAGGCGCGCGGTGCCCGGGACATCCGTTTCGTCTGCCTGCTGGCCGCGCCGGAAGGCATCGCGCAGTTCGGAAAGGAACATCCGGACATTCCGATCTGGACCGCGGCGATCGACGAGAAGCTGAACGACCACGCCTATATTGTGCCGGGTCTCGGCGATGCCGGCGACCGCATGTTCGGCACGAAATGAGCGTGCGCGAACGGTTCAGCGGGACGGTCGCGGGAACGGACGAATGACGTTGAAGATGCGGCCGTCGATCACCAGCAGCGCACTCCCGATCACCAGCGCACCGGCGGCCTCCAGCAACGAGATGCTTTCACCGAGCACCAGCGACCCGAGCAGGATCGTAGTCAACGGGATCAACAGTGTCACCAACGTCACATTGGTTGCGCCGGAGCGACGCAGGATTTGAAAGAACACGATGTAGGCGAACGCCGTCGACAGCGCCGCAAGCCCGATGACCGCGAGCCAGGTGTGCAGTCCGGGAAGTGGAAGACGCCATGGCTGGTCAACGACAGCGGCGACGGCGAGCATCATCACGCTGGACGCCGAGAGCTGGAAGGTGGCGGTCGCGAGCGGCGGCGAATGGGCAAGATGGCGGCGCACCAGCAGCGCGGCGACGCCGTAGCTGAGCGACGCGCCGAGACCGAACAGAATGCCGTAGCCGCCTGCCGAGCCATCGAGCCCCGGCCCGCCCCGCAGGATCACGACGCCGACGAGGCCAAGGATCAGTCCCGCAGCCCGCCGGGCCGACAGCCTTTCCTCAGCCGCGGCGGCCATCACCACGATCGTGAACAGCGGCGTCGTCGCATTGAGGACGGCAGCAAGGCCCGAGGTGATGAACGTCTGGCCTATCACGATCAGGCAGAACGGCACGACGTTGTTGAATAGCGCCACCGCAAAGAACGGTCGCCAGCCGGCAATGCCCTTGGGAAAGCCGAGCCCGCGCAGTCGCGCCACCGGCAGCAGGATTGCGGCCGCCAGCACGATGCGCAGCAGCACCAGGGTCAGCGGCGGCAATTCCTTCAAGGCAAGCCCGTTGAAGATGAAAGATCCGCTCCATAGCACTGACAGCAGGCCGAGCAGCCACCAATCCCGTGTGTCCACGCTGTCGTTCGGGGATGTCATCACCGCAACCGTGTTCAATGTGCGCGTGAACGTTGCAGATGAAGCGGAGCAAGGTCCACCCGCTTTCCGTTCGCGCTGACGCCCGCCTAGGACGGATCCTTCGGCCGCGATACCAGCTCGATCATGCGGCCTTCGTCCTCATCCGGCATCGCCGCCTTCGCCCGCGCATATGAATCCACGGCCGCCTGGGCCATCACGGGACGCTCACCAAGTAGTTGCTCTGCGAGTTGCAGCGCATAGGCTGCATCCTTGTGGCGGAGCGCGGCGGTAAAGCTCGCGTCGGCGAAGTTGCGCGCGACCATGCGCGGCGCGTGACGCAGAACTTGCGGGCTCGCCGCGACGCCGCCCTGGATCGCCTCCAACACGAGGTTCATGTCGAGCCCGGCCTGCTCGGCGATCGCAAGGCCTTCGGCGAGACCTGCGATCTGCATCGCGCCCAACAGATTGTTGATCAGCTTGTAGACCGTTCCGGTGCCGACGGCGCCGAAATGGCGGATGGTCGAGCCGATCGGCGCAAGAAACGGTCGCGCCCGCGCGAGGTCGGCGGCGTCGGCGCCGACCAGCAAGGTGAGCTTGCCGGCTGCCGCGGCGTCAGGCAGGCCTGTCACCGGGCAATCGATATAGGTCACGCCACGCGCATTCAGCTCGCGCGACACGCGCAGCGCATGATCGCGCGAGATCGTCGAGCATTCGATCGCGATGGTTCCGACCCGCATGGTGGCGGCAGCGCCGTCGGGCCCGAGCCACACCGCGCGCGAGGCATCGTCATCGGCGACCATGGTGACGACCGCATCGGCATCGATCGCAGCGTCAGCCGGCGAGGTCGACCAGCGCGCACCGCGCGCGAGCAGGTCCTCGGCCTTGGCCTCGCTGCGATTCCAGACCGCCACGGAATAGCCGGCGTCGAGATAACGCCCGGCCATGCCATGGCCCATGCGGCCGAGGCCGATGAAGGCGACGCGCGTCACCGGTCAGTCCACGTCCTCAATCGCAGCCCCTGGCGTGGTGCCGAAGGCGCGCTGCGCCAAGGTCGCCGCCATGAACTCGTCGAGATCGCCGTCGAGCACGCCGGCGGTGTCGGAGGTCTGCACGCCCGTGCGCAGATCCTTCACCATCTGATACGGCTGCAGCACATAGGATCGGATCTGGTGGCCCCAACCGATCTCGGTCTTGGCAGCCTGGTCGGCGGCGGCCTTCTCCTCGCGCTTCTTCAGCTCGATCTCGTAGAGCCGCGCGCGCAGCATGTCCCAGGCCTGGGCGCGGTTCTTGTGCTGCGAGCGGCCGGCCTGGCAGACCACCGCCACGCCGGTCGGAATGTGCGTGAGGCGCACCGCCGATTCGGTCTTGTTAACGTGCTGACCGCCGGCCCCGCCCGAGCGCATCGTGTCAGTGCGGACGTCGGATTCCTTGATATCGATCTTGATGCTGTCGTCGACCACCGGAAAGATCGCGACCGACGAGAACGAGGTGTGCCGACGCGCATTCGAATCGAACGGCGAGATGCGGACAAGGCGGTGCACGCCCGCCTCGGTCTTCAGCCAGCCATAGGCGTTGTGGCCGGAGATCTGGATGGTCGCCGACTTGATGCCCGCTTCTTCGCCCTGGGTCTCTTCGAGATATTCGATCTTGAAGCCGTGCTTTTCGGCCCAGCGCGTGTACATGCGCAAGAGCATCTGCGCCCAGTCCTGGCTCTCAGTGCCGCCGGCGCCGGCATGCACCTCGAGATAGGTGTCGAACTTGTCGGCCTCGCCGGACAGCAGCGCCTCGAGCTCGCGGCGAGCGACATCCTTCTTCAAGGCCTTGAGCGCGTTCTCGGCCTCGGTGACAACGCCGGCATCGTTCTCGGCCTCGCCGAGCTCGATCATCTCGATATTGTCGCTGAGCTCACGCTCGACCTTGCCGATGCCCGTCAGCGAATCCTCCAGCGAGGTCCGCTCCTGCATCAGCCTTTGAGCTTTCTGGGGATCGTTCCAGAGATTTGGATCTTCGGCGAGCTTGTTCAGCTCGGCCAGCCTTGCCGTCGATGCATCGACGTCAAAGATGCCTCCTCAGCAGCCCGACCGACTGCTTAATCTCTTCTACGATTTTTTCGATTTCGGCGCGCATATCGCTCTCTTCCGGCCGCGGCCTAGGGGGCCGCAGCATGATGTCCGTCAGGGATGTAGCGGCGCGCGGCGCAAAGCGCAATCGCCTGCACCGGGAGGTGGCGAGTTTCGCCAGCTCAATTTCGCCAGCTTCAATAGAGACTGCCAGTCCCCGGACGAATGATGAAGCTGCCGGCATCAGGCTGTCCGCCGCTCTGCGACGGCATCATCCGACCATCGGCATCGGCCACGCCGATGACCGAGTAGTTGTCCGGCGGCGCAGTGCCCGGCTTGAAGGCTTCCATGATGGTGCGGCCGGTATCGCCAGGACCTGCGCGCAGCCCGGTCTTGGCATCGACGCGCACGAGCTTGATTCCCGCGGGGATCTTGAACGGGGTCGCGGGCTTGTCGGCCAGCGCGAGCTTCATGAAGTCCTTGGCGATCGGCGCGGCCAGATGGCCGCCGGTCGCGGCATTGCCCTTACCGAGCGGCCGCGGCTTGTCGTAGCCCATATAGATCGCGACCGCGAGATCCGGCGAGAAGCCGACGAACCAAGCGTCCTTGGCCTCATTGGTGGTGCCGGTCTTGCCGGCGATCGGCTTGCCGACCTCCTTGAGCACGGTCGCCGTACCGGCCTGCACGACGCCCTCGAGCATCGAGGTGATCTGATAGGCGGTCATCGTATCGAGCACCTGCTCGCGGCGATCGACCAGCTGCGGTTCGGTCTGGTTCTTCCAGCCCTCAGGCGCGTCGCAGCCGCGGCACTCGCGGGCATCATGCTTGAAGATGGTGTGGCCGTAGCGGTCCTGGATCCGGTCGATCAAGGTCGGCTTCACCCGGCGGCCGCCATTGGCGATCATCGAATAGGCCGTGACCATGCGCATGGCCGTGGTCTCGCCGGCGCCGAGTGCGTAAGAGAGGTAATTCGGCAGCTCGTCATAGACACCGAACCGGCGTGCATATTCGGAGATCAAGGGCATGCCGACGTCCTGCGCCAACCGCACGGTCACCGTATTCAGCGACAGCCGCAGCGCGTTGCGCAGCGTCGTGGGACCGAGATATTTGCCGTTGGAGAAGTTGTCGGGGCGCCAGACCTGACCGCCCTGCCCCTGATCGATTTCGATCGGCGCATCGACGACCTGGGTCGACGGCGTATAGCCATTATCGAGCGCCGACGAATAGACGATCGGCTTGAATGACGAGCCGGGTTGCCGGTACGCCTGCGTCGCCCGGTTGAACTGGCTCTGGTCGAAGGAGAAGCCGCCGACCATCGCGAGCACGCGCCCGGTGTTCGGGTCCATCGCGACCATCGCGCCCGAGACTTCAGGCAGCTGCTCGAGACGATACTGGCCTTCGACCGGATTGCCTTCCTTGAACAGCGGATCGGCATAGATCACGTCGCCCGGCTGCAGCACCTGCGCGACCGAGGTCGGCGTCTTGCCGCGGCCATTGCCCGTCGCTGCGCGCGCCCATCTGACGCCGTCGAGCGTGATCAGGCCGGTCTGACGCTCCTTGCTCACGGCACCGCCGAGCTCACGCGGCGGCTGGAAGCCGATGCGAGCGGATTGATCGCTGGTCTCCAGCACCACCGCCATCCGCCACGGCGAGATGTCGGAGAGCGATTTGATCTCGGCGAGCTTCAGGCCCCAATCGCCGGAAATGTCGAGCTTTGAGACCGGTCCGCGATAGCCCTGCTCCTGATCATACCGCACCAGACCGGCGACCATCGCCTTGCGCGCCATGACCTGGATCTTGGGATCGAGCGTCGTGCGGACGGACAGCCCGCCCTCATAGAGCTTCTTCTCGCCATAACGTTCGAAAATGTCGCGGCGGACTTCCTCGGCGAAATACTCGCCTGCGAAAATGTGCGCGCCCGTATTGCGGCTTGCGATCGTCAGCGGGTCCTTGCGCGCCTTCTCGGCGTCGGCCTGCTTGATCCAGCCGTTCTCCAGCAGACGGTCGACGACGTAGTTGCGGCGCTCGATGGCGCGATCGCGGTTGCGGATCGGATGCAGGCTGCCCGGCATCTTCGGCAATGCCGCCAGATAGGCGGCCTCGGCCACCGTGAGCTCGTTGACCGACTTGTCGAAATACACCAGCGACGCCGCGGCGATGCCATAGGCGCCGGAGCCGAGATAGATCTCGTTCAGATAGAGTTCGAGAATCTTGTCTTTCGAATAGGTGCGCTCGATGCGCATCGCCAGCAGCGCTTCCTTGATCTTGCGCGCGAACGAGACCTCGTTGGTCAGCAGGAAGTTCTTGGCGACCTGCTGGGTGATCGTCGAGGCGCCCTGCGGACGGCGATTCGAGCCGAAGTTCTGAGCGTAGACCACCGCGGCGCGGGCCATGCCGGTGAAATCGATGCCGCCATGCTCATAGAAGTTCTTGTCCTCGGCGGCGAGGAACGCGTTGATCACGAGCTTGGGCACCGCCTGGATCGGCAGATAGAGCCGGCGCTCCCGGGCGTACTCGCCGACCAGCGAGCCATCGACGGCATGGACGCGGGTCATGACCGGCGGCTCGTAATCCTGCAGCTGAGAATAGTCGGGCAGGTCCTTGGAAAAATGCCAGATCAGGCCGGCCGCCGCCGCCACACCGACGAGGAAGACGACGGTGCCGGCTGCGAACAGGAAGCCCAAAAACCGCACTACAAAGCGCATCGGCGAATATCCGTTCCCACTTCTGTTCATCTCTCGGCTTGGACGCGGCACATCCCGAAGACGCTGCCGCCAAAATCATGCGGTCGGCCGTGATGCCACATGACCCATGCCGGAGAACCGCACGGTCCAACCTGTCGACGGCCGAGCTTACCACAAGTCCGCCGAGAAGGAATCATCTCCCGATTCCAGGTGCCTCGCAGCAGGTTTATACGGATGTTGCTGTGGCCAAACTAGGGCTTTGCACGGGCGGGCGCCGGCTTCTCCGGCCGCTCGGCACCAGCATTTGCAACGCGTTTGGTCAGGAAGACATCGATCGCGCGGGCCATCGCGTCGGCCGTGCGCGACCGCCAGGCTTCCGACACCAGGTTCCCCATGTCGCCCTTGTTCGAGACATAGCCGAGCTCGACCAGCACCGAGGGCACGTCGGGCGCCTTCAGCACGCGGAACCCGGCCGATTTCAACGGCCGCTTATGCATATGCACCGCCGTCTTCATGTCGTTCATCAAGACGCGGGCGAACCTGTTGGAAAAGGTGCGGGTTTCGCGCCGGGCCAGATCGATCAGAATATCCGCCACGTCGGCTGGCTCCTCGGTCAGGTTGACGCCACCGATCAGGTCGGCGCGGTTCTCGGCCTCGGCGAGCCGCTCCGCTTCGACGTCGGAGGCCTTGTCCGACAGCGTGTAGATCGTCGCGCCCTGCGCATCGCCCTCGCCGCGCGGTAACGCGTCGGCATGGATCGACACGAACAGGGCCGCGCCCTGTTTCTGGGCGATGCGGACCCGGTCGCCGAGCGGAATGAAGGTGTCATCATCCCTGGTCATGACGACGCGGAACTTGCCCGCGCGCTCGAGGCGATCGCGCAGCGCCTGTCCGAACGCCAGCACCAGATTCTTTTCCGGGATCTCGCCGCCCTGGGTTCCATAGTCGATACCGCCATGTCCCGGATCGATCACCACCACCGGCCGCGTGTCCGCGGGCGCATTTGGCGCCGCCGGAGCTCCTGCAGGCGTGGTCGGCGGGGGGCGCACCGCCAACGGATTGGGAGACGCCGCCGCCAGCGCCGCCGAAGGGCTCGAATCGGCCAAGCTGGGCTTGAGCGTCGGACGGTTGTCGGTGCCGATCGCCCGCGCGAAGGTCGCTTCGTCGACCTCCTCGAGTTCCAGCACGAGCCGGGGCGGCTGCCCGTTGGCGGCATCCAGCACCGAAGAGTTGGCGATTCGCGCCGGCCCCGTCAGATCGAACACGATCCGGGAGCCGCCGGGCATGACCATGCCGTACCTGAATGCCTTCACCAGGCCACGGCCGCTGGTTCCGGCCCCCGCAGGAAGGTGGAAGCTAACCTGCGGCAGGTCGACCACGACGCGATAGGGCTCGCTGAGCAGAAAGGCGCGGAACGGAACCGCCTTGTCGAGGTCGAGCACGAATCGCGTCTGTCGAGAATCGCCCGCCAGACGCGCGTCGGACGCAATCGGAAACCCTGGCGTGACGCTTACCGCGGGAGTCTGCGCCGCCGGCACGCCCTGAGCCTGCGCCGGAAGCACGGTCGTCCATAACAATTGCGTGACGCACAGCCACGCGCATCCCAGCAAAGTTAGGTGTTTTGCCCGGCCAGCTGCCAAATCCGTGTCTCCGCGGGACCCTCTTACCGCAACCAATCGACGGGGTTAATCGCCAAATTTGGGCATTTTCGTTAAAGGCCGCCGATTGTTGCGGTTCCGCGACGCTTCCCTTGCACGGCCAGCCCAATCCTCGTATGTACGAAGGGCTGAAGGCTGTTACTTACTGCCGGTTGTGTCGCGTTCAACCTCCCGGTGAAACGCCGGAATTTCCGTGATCGAATACTCGATCTTTTCGGAGACTCCTGCGCCTTTCCGACGCTCCATCGAACCTGCGCGCTCCCGCGCGGCGCAATGGAGTTGCGGTCACGAGCCGAGTGGCGCCGGTTTCAGGGCGCCTCCTCAGCTGAGGCCGCCCGGGCACCAGTCACGCACGGCATAGCCTGATACCACATCCTTGATGGGTGCGGTATGCGACCAAGGCGAGCGTTCCGGCGCAATCTGGTCTTCAGCAAGAGACAAGGTGGCCTCCTCAGCCGCCCACGTGTTCCAGACGGGCCGACGCTTGATGCGCCAAACGAAACTGCCAGCCATGACCAGCGGACGAACCGCGCCGATGCGGGGCAAGACCCTCGCTCGGCACATCGTACCGCCGGGGCCACGGCCGGTACGGCGCAACCCTACGTGTTTAGGCCTTCCCCTCACCCCCGAATCAGGTGGACCGTCGCGTCATCCGACAGCGCGCCACGCGCTCGCGGCCAATCGCGTCCGTCGCCTCCAAGAGTTCCAATATGCCGAACAAGATGTTGATCGATGCTACCCACCCGGAAGAGACCCGGGTCGTTGTCGTCCGCGGCAACCGCGTCGAGGAATTTGATTTTGAAACTGCCCAGCGCAAGCAACTCCGCGGCAACATCTACCTCGCCAAGGTCACCCGGGTAGAGCCGTCGCTCCAGGCGGCCTTCGTTGAATATGGCGGCAATCGCCACGGCTTCCTGGCGTTCAGCGAAATCCACCCTGATTATTACCAGATCCCGGTCGCCGATCGTCAGGCGCTGATCGAGGCGGAAGAGCGCGCCCACCGCGAGGCCGAGGAAGAGAGCGAGAACCGGTCCAATCGCCGGCGCAACCGGCACCGCAGCTCGCGGCGCCGCGGCAGCGGCGAGCGCGTTCAGAGCGAGATCATCGAGGCCGCCGACGCCAGCCAGGCGCCTCACGGCGAGACGCATGAGGGCGATCACGGCGCATTCGAGGCGCCGGACGCCGCCTACGCGCAGGACAACCACCCCGCCGATGATGCGGGCGCGGAGACCCCTGCACAGACAGCAGGCTTCGCCGAGGCGCCGCTTGAGGCTCCAACGCACGCCGCCCATGACGAAGGGACCCACGACGCGCAGCCGCATCACGGTTCGGATGCGCCGGCGGTTGCGGATTCCGAGCCCGCGCAGGGCGGCACCGACCTCCCGGTGTCCCCTTCTGCGGTCGCAGCGGCCGCGTCGAGCGGCGAGGTTGCCTCGTCCGAGGCCGACGACGCCGCCGAGGCGCACGATCACGACCACCACGATCATGATCATGATCACGATGAGGATGACCATCACGACGATGATCATCACGAAGATCATGACGAGCATGGGCATGAGGACTCCGCCGATCTCTCGCCCGTCGCCGAGCACGATGATGATGGCGAGGTCACGATCGTTCCGGGCGACGACAATGGTGTCGAGCCGGCCGTCGCGGATCACGACGACGACGACGAGGACGGCGAGGAGATCGAGGAAGAGGTCGTCGAATCCGTCGGAGGCGACGACGTGCTCGAGGAAGTGCCCGAGCGCACCTTCCGTCCGCGTCGCCAGTACAAGATCCAGGAGGTCATCAAGCGCCGCCAGGTGATGCTGGTGCAGGTCGTCAAGGAAGAGCGCGGCAACAAGGGCGCCGCGCTGACGACCTATCTGTCGCTCGCCGGCCGCTATGCCGTGCTGATGCCGAACACCGCGCGTGGCGGCGGCATCAGCCGCAAGATCACCTCGGCGCAGGATCGCTCGCGCCTGAAGGAAGTGGTGCAGGACCTCGACGTGCCCGAGGGCATGGGCGTCATCCTGCGCACCGCCGGCGCCAACCGCACCAAGCCCGAGATCAAGCGCGACTTCGAATATTTGCTGCGGCTGTGGGAAACGGTCCGCGACATGACCTTGAAGTCGCAGGCCCCCACCCTCGTCTACGAGGAAGGTTCGCTGATCAAGCGCTCGCTGCGCGACCTCTACAACAAGGAGATCGATGAGATCCTGGTTGCCGGCGAAGCCGGCTACCGTGAGGCGCACGACTTCATGAAGATGCTGATGCCGACCAACGTCCGGGCGGTGAAGCAGTATCGCGATGGCCAGCCGCTGTTTTCGCGGATGGGTGTCGAGAGTCAGCTCGATGCGATGTTCTCGCCGACCGTGCAGCTGCGTTCGGGCGGCTACATCGTGATCAATCAGACCGAGGCGCTCGTCTCGATCGACGTGAACTCCGGCCGCGCCACCCGCGAGCATCACATCGAGGACACCGCGCTCAAGACCAATATGGAAGCAGCCGAGGAAGTGGCGCGGCAGCTCCGGCTGCGCGACCTCGCCGGGCTGATCGTCATCGACTTCATCGACATGGACGAGAAGCGCAACAACCGCTCCGTCGAGCGCAAGCTGTCGGACTGTCTGCGGCAGGATCGCGCGCGCATCCAGGTCGGCCGCATCTCGCATTTCGGCCTGCTGGAGATGTCGCGCCAGCGCATCCGCGCCAGCGTGCTGGAGAGCTCGACCGAGCCCTGCGCGCATTGCGGCGGCACCGGCCATGTGCGCTCGGTGTCCTCGGTGGCGCTGCAGCTGTTGCGCAGCCTCGAAGAGACGCTGATGAAGGGGGCGACCCACAACCTCGTGGTCCGCACGCGGACCGAGGTGGCGCTCTACGTGCTCAATCACAAGCGCGGCCATCTGCGCGACCTCGAGAACAGCTTCAAGGTCTCGCTGGCCGTGATCGCCGATCCGAACGTCAGCGGTCAGCAATCCTTCATCATCGATCGCGGTGAGCAGGTGCACACGCTCGAGGCCGCCAAGGCGCTGCTGGCTGCGCAGGCCTCTGCTCCGCCTTTGGTGGCCGACGAGGTCTATGACGAGGACGAGCCGTTCGACATCGAAACGGAATCCGAGGTCGAAACCGAGGAAACCGAGGGCCTGTCTGAGGAGGCCGCCGAGGCCAGCGAAACCGAGCGTGACGGCGCCCGCCGCAAGCGGCGTCGGCGCCGCCGCGGCCGGGGCGGTAACGAGGCGCGCGAAGCGACTCCTGAAGGAGCTACAGCGGCAGAGTCCCTCGAGGTGGGCACCGCGGCCGAACTGCCGGCCGAGGATGCCGAGACAGAGGACGAGGACAGCGACGAGCAGCCGGCCTTCGCGTCAGGCGACCAGCCGAGCGACCAGGCCAATGGTGAGCGGCGCCCGCGGCGGCGCGGCCGCCGTGGCGGTCGCCGTCGGCGCGGCGGCATCGATGACGGTCTGGCCGCATCGATCAGCGACGATCTTGCACCGGCCTCTGCGTCCGAGGCCGAGGCCGCCGTCGCCGATTTCGACGGCAACGGCGTCCCCCATGGTGACGAGCCGGAAGCCCCGGTCGAGGCTGCCCCCGCAGCGGAAGTCGCCTTGGCCGAGCAGCCCGTCGCACCGGCAGCTCCTGCTGCAATCCAGCCCGAGACGCAGCCGGCCGAGCCTGCGAAGGCCGAGCCCGAGAAGACCCCGCGTCGCTCGACCGTGCGCGAGAAGGTCAGCTTGTTCACCGAGCCCAAATCCACCGAGCTCAAGCCGGACAGCGCGGTTGTCTCGGTCAACGTTGCCGAGAGCACTCCCACCGTGGCTGCTGCGGCGCCGGAGGCGGTAACGACCGAGCCGACCGCGACCGAGCCCGCTCCGGAGGCCGCGCCCGCGGCCCCCCGCAAGGCCGGCTGGTGGTCGCGCCGTTTCGGCGGCGGCCAATAAACCCCGCCACCAGACTCATCCACAAGTGCAAACGCCCGGCCAGATGGCCGGGCGTTTTTCATTTCGCTGAGAGCTGTCGAAGGGGCGCGGCCACCGCCGGTGGCGGCGCCTCAGCCGGTCGTGATCGCGGTCTCGACGTCGGAGGGATCGATCTCCCGGTTGAGCCGCTTCTGCAGAAGGTCATGGTCGAGCTCGCCCTCCCACCACGACACGAACACGGCGGCGATGCCATTGCCGGTGATGTTCGTCAGCGCGCGCACCTCGCTCATGAACTTGTCGATCGAGAACACGATCGCCATGCCCGGCACCAGCGCCGGGTTGACCACCGACAGGGTCGCGGCCAGGGTAATGAACCCCGCGCCGGTCACGCCGCTGGCGCCCTTCGATGTCAGCATCGCGACCAGCAGGATGGTCAGCTGCTGCCCCCATGTGAGCTCGACACCGAGCGCGTGCGCGATGAAGAGCGTCGCCAAGGTCATGTAGATGTTGGTGCCGTCGAGATTGAACGAGTAGCCGGTGGGCACGACCAGACCGACCACAGGCTTGGAGCAGCCGAGCCGCTCCAGCTTCTCCATCAGCTGCGGCAGCGCGCTCTCCGAGGAGCTGGTGCCGAGCACGATCAGCAGCTCATCCTTGATGTAGGAGATGAACTTGAAGATGCTGAAACCGACGAAGCGCGCGATCAGGCCGAGCACGATGACCACGAACAGGGCAGCCGAGACGTAGAACACGACGATCAGGCCGATCAGGTCGCCAAGGGCCGAGGGGCCGTATTTGCCGATCGTATAGGCCATCGCGCCGAAGGCGCCGACCGGGGCCGCCTTCATGACGATGGCGATCACGCCGAACACGGCGTGGGCGGTGTCGTCGATGACGTCACGCAGCCGATGGCCCCGTTCGCCCAGCGCCATCAGTGCGAAGCCGAACAGGATCGCGAACAGCAGCACTTGCAAAATGTCGCCACGCGCGAGCGCACCCACCACACTGTCCGGGATGATGTTGAGGACGAAGTCGACCGACTTCTGCGCCTGAGCCTGTTTGACATAGCCGGCGACGGCAGCCGCATCCTGCTTCTCGGCGAGACCGTGTCCGATCGGCGCCAGATTGCCCACGATCAGGCCGATCAGCAGCGCGAAGGTGGATACGATCTCGAAATAGATCAGCGCCTTGATGCCAACCCGGCCGACCTTGCTGGCGCTCTCAATATGCGCGATGCCGGACACGACGGTGCAGAAGATGATCGGCGCGATCACCATCTTGATCAGCTTGATGAAGCCGTCGCCGAGCGCCTTGATCCAGTCGTTGGTGGCCAGGTTCGGAAACAGCCACCCGACCAGCACGCCGATCACAATGGCGATCAGCACCTGAATATAAAGGATTCCATACCAGGGCTTCTTCGCTGCTTGCAGCCGGGCACCCTGCGTCCCGGCATCAGTTGCTGCCACCATCGGGCTTTCCTCATCCACCTTTGCCGCGTCGGGCGTTGTGTCCCAGCCCACGCGAGCCGCCACCTCAGGCAAATTGTGACACGGGAGTCAATGGGGGCGACGGCCGATACCCCGTCGTGCCCGGTCCAGCCCGGCCCTATCCGAGCCAGCGTGCGATCCGGGCCACAGCCTCCCGCATATCCTCAGCCGAACGTGCATAGGAAAAGCGCACGAAGTTGCGGCCGTGGATCGGGTCGAAATCGATGCCCGGGGTGGCCGCGACATGGGTCTCCTCGAGCATGCGCTTGGCGAAATCCAGGCTGTCCTTGGTGAAGTCGGAGACGTCGGCATAGAGGTAGAACGCGCCATCGGCGGGCAGAAAACGGCTCAGCCCCGCCTTGGGGAAGCCCTCGATCAGGATCCGACGGTTCTCCTGGTAGCCATGCTTGATCCCGTCCATCTCGGGTCGACCATCGAACGCCGCTTCCGCTGCGATCTGTGACAGGGTCGGGACCGAGATCGCGAGATTTTGCTGCAACCGCTCGATCGGACGGACGAGCGCATCCGGCACCACCATCCAGCCGACCCTCCAGCCGGTCATGCAGAAGTACTTGGAGAACGAGTTGATGATCAGCGCATCCGCAGTCAGTTGCGCCGCAGTCACAGCAGGAAAAGCGTAGTCGAGACCATGGTAGATCTCGTCGGATATGAAGCGGATGCCGGCGTCGCGCGCAGCCGCGATCACGTCGCCCAGCGCCGCGCGCGACATCATGGTTCCCGTCGGGTTGGCGGGGCTCGCCACCAGGACGCCCTTGAGGGGCGTCTTGCGATGGGCCGCCAGCAGCGCCTCGCCGGTGAGAGCGTGCCGGGTCTCGGCGGTGGTTTCGATCAGAACCGGCTCGCAGCCGAGCGCGGTCAGGATGTGACGATACGGCGGATAGCCCGGCACCGTGACGGCCACGCGATCGCCCGGCTCGAACATGGCCAGAAACGCGAGGATGAAGCCGGCTGAGGACCCCGTCGTGATCACGATGCGGCCCGGATCGATGTCGCAGCCATAGGTCTCGCGATAGTGCCGCGCGATGCGTCCGCGCAGCGACGGAAGACCGAGCGCCGAGGTGTAATCGATCCGGGCCTGATCGAGCGCGGCATGCGCGGCCGCCAGCGCGGTCCGCGGCGCCGGCGCCGCCGGCTGGCCGACCTCCATGTGAATGACGTGACCGCCGCTGGCCTCGATCCGCTCCGCGGCCGCCATGACGTCCATCACCATGAACGGCGGCACGTTGCTGCGCGCGGATGGTGCGGTCAGGCTTGCGATCCGCTGTTCCATTGTCGGTATCACTGTCGCGTCCACCATCGATATCTGCTATTGACCCGGCTGTTCGGACCCGCTCTCTGAGCCGGCACGAGCCTGCGTCGCGGACATCGCTCGCCGCAGATGAGCCGCATTCCGCAGTTTGGTGGGCAATAGCCCTTATCGAGCCTCGCGCCAATTGCAAAGATCGCCTGATGTCGCTCCGTATCGCGCTCCATAAGAGATTGTCCGGTGGATTCGCCGCGCTCGTCGCGTTTGCCGTCGCGCTGGCACCGTTCGAGTCTGCCTCGGCGCAGCAGGGCAAGGGACCGCCGATCCTGCGCGACACCGAGACCGAGGTGCTGCTCCGTGAATATACGCGGCCGATCCTGCGTGCCGCTGGCCTTGAGAAGCAGAACATCCAGATGGTCATCATCAACGACGCATCCTTCAACGCGTTCGTCGCGGACGGCCGCCGCATCTTCGTCAATTACGGCGCGATCATGCAGTCGGAAAATCCGAACCAGCTGATCGGCGTGCTCGCCCACGAGACCGGCCATCTCGCCGGCGGCCACCTCGCCAAGCTGCGCCAGCAGCTCGCGACGGCCCAGACCCAGATGATCATCGCCACGATTCTCGGTGCCGGCGCGCTCGCCGTCGGCGCCCGTGGCGGAGGCAACAGCGGCCTGGCCAATGCCGGGGCCGCCGCGCTGTCGGGCCCGGGCGAGGTCATCCGCCGCTCGCTGCTGTCCTATCAGCGGCAGCAGGAGGAGAACGCCGACCGCGCCGGCGTGAAGTTCCTCAGCGCCACCGGCCAGTCGCCGAAGGGCATGTACGACACCTTCAAGCGCTTCACCAATGAGAGCCTGTTCGCGGCGCGCGGCTCCGACCCCTATCTGCAGTCGCATCCGATGCCCGCCGATCGTGTCGAGGCGCTGGAGGGGCTGGCGCGGCAGAGCCCCTATTGGGACAAGAAGGACGATCCTGCGCTGCAGTTGCGCCACGACATGGTCCGCGCCAAGATCTCGGCGTTCATGGAGCGGCCGGACACCGTCGCGCGGCGCTATCCGCTGTCGGACAACAGCCTGCCCGCGCGCTATGCGAGGGCGATCTCGACCTACCTCCATGGCGACCTGCGCAGCGCATTGAGCCAGATCGACGCCTTGATCCAGGCCCAGCCGAACAATCCCTATTTCTACGAGGTGCGCGGCCAGGCTCTGCTCGAAGGCGGCCGCCCGGCCGAGGCGATCGCGCCGTTGCGCAAAGCCGTTCAGCTCTCCAATAACGGCCCGCTCATCGAGATGTTACTTGGCCAAGCCTTGGTGGCATCCGAGAACAAGGCCTACACTGACGAGGCGATTTCGATCCTGCGCGCGGCCGTCGCGCGTGAATCCGAGGCGCCGCTCGGCTACTCCCAGCTTGCGATGGCCTATGGCCGCAAGGGCGACTATGCCGAGGCTGACCTGGCCTCGGCCCAGGCGGCGTTCCTGCGAGGCGACAACAAGACGGCGCGCGAACTCGCGTCACGGGCCAAGACGCGGTTTGCGGTGGGCTCGCCGGGCTGGGTCAAGGCCGACGACATCGTCACGGCAAAGCCGCTGTCGGGCCAGTAGAACGAAGAGATTACTGCTATCATCGGACCAGATTATCGAGATACCGCTCACAGCCATCGACAAGGACCCGATCATTTGACCAAGAGGACCACCTTCATGCCATCATTCCGCACGCTCGTTCCCGCGGCGCTGCTCGCGCTCTCGTTCTGCGCCGCCCCGCTGGTCGCGTCGGCAGAGAGCATCTCCGACAGCCAGCGCGGCGAGATCGAGACGATCGTCAGGAACTACCTGATCTCGCATCCCGAGGTGCTCGAGGAGGCGATGGCCGAGCTGCAGAAGCGCCAGACCGCGGCGGAAGCAGCCAAGCATGAGGCGGGCATCGCCAAGAACGCCGACACGATCTTCAACTCGCCGCGCGGCGTCGTGCTCGGCAACAAGGACGGCGACGTCACCTTCGTCGAGTTCTTCGATTACAATTGCGGCTACTGCAAGCGCGCGATGAACGACATGATGGAATTGATGAAGAGCGACCCGAAGCTGAAGGTCGTGCTCAAGGAATTCCCGGTGCTGAGCCAGGGCTCGGTCGAGGCCGCGCAGGTTGCCGTCGCCGTGCGCATGCAGGCGCCGCAGAAATATCTCGACTTCCACCAGAAGCTGCTGGGCGGCCGCGGCCAGGCCGACAAGGCCCACGCGCTCGCGGTGGCCAAGGAGCTAGGCCTCGACATGGCCCGCGTCGAGAAGGACATGGCGAGCCCGGAAGCCAAGGCGACGATCGAGGAAAATTTCAAGCTCGCCGAAGAGATGGGCATGAACGGCACGCCGAGCTACGTGATCGGCAAGCAGGTCGTGATCGGCGCGGTCGGCGTCGAGGGGCTGCGCGAGAAGATCAGCACCGCGCGTTGTGGCAAGGCCACCTGCTGAGCCCACCGCTCGGCGACATTCTCTCCGAAAGGCCGGCTGATCAGCCGGCCTTTTTCATTGTGCGGATTCATTGTGCGGAGAGCCGCTCAAGGCCGGGCCTTGGCCGCTTCCGTCAGCGTCATGTGCAGCCGCGTCTGCAGCGCCTCGCGGATATGGGCACGCGCGATCGCCTCGGCCCGGTCGGAATCGCGCGCAGCGATCGCGTCGATCAATGCGCCGTGCTCCGCGGCGGCCGTCACCGGCCGTCCATCCGCCGCGAACGTCGTCGTCCCCAACAGCGCGGTGGCGACGTGCATGTCCTCGAGCGCGGCGTCGAGATAGCGGTTGCGGGCGGCACGCTGGATTGCGCCGTGCAGCAGCCGGTTCAGCCGGGCGAGCCCGGCTGCGCCCCCTTCCCCACTCGCAAACCGCGCATGGATGTCGCGCAGCGCCGCAATCTCGGCCGGCGCGGCATATTGCGCGGCGAGCCGCGCCGCCGCGCCCTCCAATATTTCGCGCATCGCGTACAGCTCGAGAATGTCGCTCTGGTCGAGGCTGCGCACAATCAGGCCGCGGCCGCCGGCCGGCTGCACCCAGCCCTTGGCGACGAGCTTGCCGAACGCCTCGCGCACCGGCGTGCGGCTGACATTCAGCTTCTGGGCGACCTCGTCCTCGCGGAGACGGTCGCCGGAGCGGTAGACGCCGTGTTCGAGCGCCCGGCACAGCGCGCGGAACACCGCCTCTCCGAGCGAAACATTGTCGCGATCGATGGTGAGCACAGGCGCATCTGAAGACATGGCTACCACTGTCTCACAGCCCCGCCGAAAGCGAAAGACTGTTGCATAACTTTGTATACAATAGTATACGAAAAATGGATTGATCCAGACACCGGCCAAACCGGTCCGCTTGGTCATTGCTGCCGATGCACGCATGGGAGCCGGTTGAGTTGGTGCAGAGAGAGATCGCGTCATGACGGGCAACGGCGACATCGCCGACCATTCTCTGGTCTACGACGTCGTGGTCGTAGGCGGCGGCAATGCGGCCCTCTGCGCCGCCATTGCGGCGCGGCGCGCGGGGGCATCCGTCATCGTGCTCGAGGCGGCATCCAAATTCTATCGCGGCGGAAACACCCGCCATACCCGCAACATGCGCTGCGCCCACGATGCCGCGACGGCGACATTGAGCGGTCCCTACACCGAAGACGAGTTCTGGGACGATCTGTTGCGCGTCACCGAAGGCCAGACCAACGAGCAATTGGCGCGGATGATGATCCGCGAGTCCAAGGAGATGCTCACCTGGATCGTCGAGCAGGGTGTCCGCTTCCAGCCCTCGCTCGGCGGCACGCTGAGCCTCGGCCGCACCAACTCGTTCTTCCTCGGCGGCGGCCGCGCGATGCTCAACGCCCTCTATCTCACCGCCGAACGGCTGGGCGTCGAGGTGCACTACGAGTCGGAGGTCGTCGCGCTCGACATCGACCAGGCTCGCTTTTGCGCCGCAATCGTCCGGCGCGGTGATCGGCGCATCCGGATCCGCGGCAAGGCGCTGGTGGCGGCGGCCGGCGGCTTCGAGTCCAACATCGACAAGCTGGTCGAAGGCTGGGGCGAGATCGCCCGCAACTTCCTGATCCGCGGCACCCCCAACAACCGCGGCACCGTGCTGGACCTGCTGCTCGGCGCCGGCGTCGACAGCATCGGCGATCCGACCCAGTGCCACGCCGTGGCGATCGATGCACGGGCGCCGAAATATGATGGCGGCATCATCACCCGGCTCGACTGCATCGTGTTCGGAATCGTCGTCAACAACAAGGCCGAGCGCTTCTACGACGAGGGCGAGGACGTCTGGCCGAAGCGCTACGCGATCTGGGGACGGCTGGTCGCGGCGCAGCCGGACCAGATCGCGTACATCATCTTCGATTCGAAATCCGCGGACCTGTTCATGCCCTCGCTTTACCCGGCCGTCGCGGCGGCGAGCATCGGCGAGCTCGCCGGCCAGCTCGGCCTTGATCCCGACAGGCTGTCGGCCACCGTCGCGCAATTCAATGCAGCGGTGCGCGACGGCACGTTCAACCCCGACATCCTCGATGATTGCCATACCGAAGGGCTGACGCCGACGAAGTCGCATTGGGCGCGGCGCATCGATACCGGGCCCTATTACGCCTATCCCGTGCGCCCCGGCATCACCTTCACCTATCTCGGCGTGCGCGTCGATCACGAGGCCAGGATGATGATGAAGGGCGGCGGTCCGGCCGACAACATGTACGCCGCGGGCGAGATGATGGCCGGCAACGTGCTCGGCCGCGGCTATGCCGCCGGAATCGGCATGACCATCGGCAGCGTGTTCGGACGCATCGCCGGGCGGGGAGCAGCACGACATGCAGCGTAGCGCGACATTGACCGAGGCGGATCGCCTGATGACGATCTGCAACTCCTGCCGCTATTGCGAGGGTCTGTGCGCCGTTTTTCCCGCAATGGAAATTCGCCGCGCCTTCACGAGCGGCGACCTCAACTATTTCGCCAATCTCTGTCATTCCTGCGGTGCCTGCTACGTCGACTGCCAGTTCTCGCCGCCGCATGAATTCGACGTCCGTGTCCCCGCGGTGCTCGCCAAGGCGCGGCGCGAGAGCTATGCCGACTATGCTTGGCCGCGCGCGCTCGCGCCGCTGTTCAGAAGCAACGGCCTCGCGATCGCCCTGATCACCGTGCTCAGCATCGCAGCGTTCATCCTCGGCTTCGTGGCCCTCAACGATTCGGCAGCCCTGTTTGCCCGTCGGCACGGCCCGGGATCGTTCTACGCACTGATGCCGCACAATATGATGGCGCTGCTGTTCGGCGCGGCTTTCCTGTGGTCCGTCGTCGCATTCGTCAACGGCGCCCGCGCGTTCTGGAACGACATCGGAGAGCCGGCCTCGACGCTCGCGCGGCCGCGCCCGTTGCTGCAGGCGGTGCGCGACGCGGCCAGCCTGCGCTATCTCGATGGCGGCGGTGTCGGCTGCTACAATGAGGACGAGCGGCCGAACGACAACAGGCGCCTCTATCACCATCTGACGTTCTACGGCTTTCTGCTCTGCTTCGCCTCGACCAGCGTCGCAACGCTCTATCACTACCTCCTGCATCGCGAAGCGCCCTACCCGTTCTGGGATCTGCCGGTCGTGCTCGGCACGCTCGGCGGCCTGGGGATCATGATCGGACCGATCGGCCTCTATGCCGCGAAGCGCAAGCGTGACGCTGCGCTGATGGACCCTGCAAGTCGTGGCATGGACGTGGCCTTCCTCGCGATGCTCGTGCTGACCGGCGTGACGGGCCTGGCTGTGCTTCTGCTGCGCGAGACGAGCGCCATGGGCGTGCTCCTGGCGCTGCATCTCGGCGCCGTGTTCGCGCTGTTCATCACCCTGCCCTATGGCAAGTTCGTGCACGGGCTGTATCGCTTCATGGCGCTGGTGCGCTACGCACGGGAACGCCATAGCGCTGAGCGCGGCGAACACGCGACCTGATCGCAAACGACTCTCGGACAAGCGCGGCACAGGTCGCTTGCATCGTCATGCGACGTTCATGACGATGAGCATTCATTCATATCGTCGCGAGCGGCGACAAATTTGAGGAACCATCAGCGACGCACGGAACGACTCCAATGTCCTGCAGTTGTCGGCGCGGGCAGTGCCAATGATTGAGGAGGATTGAGGATGACTAGTCGCTTGATGGTATCAGTTGCTGCAATTGCGCTTCTGGCCGGTGCAAGTTTCGCTCACGCTCAAGGCGCCGGTGGTGCGGGCGGCGCGGGCGGTCAGTCCGGCGGCGCGGCGATGCAGGGCGGCGCGACGGGTGGCGCTTCCGGTGGCGCAACCAGTGGCGGTGCGAGCGGCGGCGCCATGAACCGTGACAGCGCGTCTCCGTCGGCCGGCGGCTCCTCTGACATGCGCTCCAGCCAGTCGGACCAGAAGTCCGGCGCGACCAAGGGTCAGCACGCCGAGGACGGCATGAAGGGCCCGGCCACCAAGGGCGCGAGCTCCGAGAGCGATAAAGGCGGCGCCAAGAACATGAAGGCCGAGGGGCGCGAAGGCCGCGACAACAACATGAAGGCGGAAGGACGCGACAGCAAGACCGGCACCAATGCCGAGACCAAGACGGGCGGCGATCGCTCGCAGACCACCACCGGTCAGGCCGGCGCCAGTGCCAAGCTCTCGACCGAGCAGCGCACCAAGATCACCAGCGTGATCCGCAGCCAGCGGGTCGAGCCTGTGACCAACGTCAACTTCAACATCTCGGTCGGCACCCGGGTGCCGCGGGATGTCCACTTCTACCCGCTCCCGGCCGAAGTGGTCACGATCTATCCGGAATGGCGCGGATATGACTACATCCTGGTTCGTGAGCAGATCATCGTGCTCGATCCGCGGACCCACGAGATCGTTGCAGTCCTCGACACCTGATCCCCGACCAGGCAGGTGGCGAGAAAAAAGGGGCGGGCAGCAATGCCCGCCCCTTTGTGCTGCGCAATCACAATCGGCACGTGCGGCAGGCGCCCGGCGATGGTTAACGCGCCGTTTCCAGGACATCCCCGTTTTTTCGCGGGGCGGGCAAGTCCCGGAGCCGGGGCACCCCGGCCGCCGAAAGGCTTCCCCTTGGCAGCTTTGTTACCTATAACGCCGGCCACCGCCGCCACACCGCCGGGATGGGAATGGCCGACGACCCGCACAAGACAATTTACGTCCTCAATGGACCCAACCTCAATCTGCTGGGCACCCGCGAGCCGGAGACCTACGGCCACGCGACACTGGCCGATGTCGAGCGTCTGTGCGTGGAAACGGCGACGCGGTTCGGACTGGTGGCCGAGTGCCGTCAGTCGAACCACGAAGGCGTACTGGTGGATTGCATCCATGAGGCCCGCGTCAAGGGCGTGGCCGGTATCATTCTCAACGCCGGCGCGTATTCCCATACCTCGATTGCTCTGCATGACGCGCTCATGGGCGTGAAGATCCCGACGGTCGAGGTGCATATCAGCAACATCCACGCCCGCGAGAGCTTCAGGCACCATTCTTTCACGGCCAAGGCCGCGTTTGCGTCAATTTGTGGCTTTGGAATCGACGGCTACCGACTCGCGATCACTGGCCTGGCTACAAAGATTGGTGCCACGACCGACACGAAGACCGACATCACGGCGCAAGCCTGACGTCCTCGCCCTCACGTCACACAACGTTTCTGGATCACGATCATGGCGCCCCAGCCCGACGACAAGACCTCCGCTCAATCCCAGGACAGCCAGCTCATCCGCGAGCTTGCCGCGCTGCTGGATGAAACCAGCCTGACCGAGATCGAGCTGGAGCGGGCGGGCCTGCGCATCCGCGTCGCCCGCAACGTCACGATTGCCGCCGCCGTTCCATCGGCCGTCCCGTCCGCCGCGGCCGGCATTCCCGTGGCCGCCGCCGCGAGCGCAGCCTCGGCCGGCGCCGATCTCTCCAAGCATCCGGGCGTCGTGCCCTCGCCGATGGTCGGCACCGCCTATTGGGCGCCGGAACCCGGCGCCAAGCCGTTCGTCGAGGTCGGCAGCAAGGTTTCGGTCGGTCAGACGCTGATGATCATCGAAGCCATGAAGACGATGAACCAGATCCCGTCGCCGCGCGCCGGCACGGTGACGCAGATTCTGGTTGAGGACGGCCAGCCGGTCGAGTTCGGCGAGCCGCTGGTGATCATCGAGTAGGCGCGAGTGGCGAATGGCGAGCAGCGAATGGTCGCTGCTTCCCTGCTCGCCACTCGCTATTCGCCATTCGCTTCGTAGGACACCATGTTCGACAAGATCCTCATCGCCAATCGCGGCGAAATCGCCCTTCGCATCCTCAGGGCCTGCAAGGAGCTCGGCATCTCCACCGTCGCGGTGCATTCCACCGCGGATGCCGATGCCATGCATGTCCGTCTCGCCGACGAGAGCGTCTGCATCGGTCCGCCGCCGTCGAAGGACAGCTATCTCAATATCCCTGCTTTGCTCGCCGCCTGCGAGATCACGGGCGCCGACGCCGTCCACCCCGGCTACGGCTTCCTGTCCGAGAACGCGCGCTTCGCCGAGATTCTGGCCGATCACAACCTGCATTTCATCGGGCCGAAGGCGGAGCACATCCGCCTGATGGGCGACAAGATCGAGGCCAAGAAGACCGCGAAGCGGCTCGGCATTCCCGTCGTGCCGGGCTCCGACGGAGCCGTGACGCCCGACCAGGACGCGATGGCGATCGCCAAGGAGATCGGCTTCCCGGTGCTGGTCAAGGCCGCCGCCGGCGGTGGCGGTCGCGGCATGAAGGTCGCACATACCGAGGCCGACCTGCAGCTGGCGCTGACCACCGCGGCCAATGAGGCCAAATCGGCATTCGGCGACGCCTCGGTCTATCTCGAGAAATATCTGCAGAAGCCGCGTCACATCGAGATCCAGGTGCTCGGCGACGGCCGCGGCGGCGCCATCCATCTCGGCGAGCGCGACTGCTCGCTGCAGCGCCGCCACCAGAAGGTCTGGGAGGAAGGCCCCTCGCCGGTGCTCGACGCCGCCGCCCGCGCCAAGATCGGCAACACCGTCGCCAAGGCGATGCAAGAGCTGAAATATATCGGCGTCGGCACCATTGAATTCCTCTACGAGGATGGCGAGTTCTACTTCATCGAAATGAACACCCGCATCCAGGTCGAGCATCCCGTGACCGAGATGATCACCGGGATCGACCTCGTGCTCGAGCAGATCCGCATCGCCGCCGGCGGCGACCTGCCGATGACCCAGGATCAGGTCGTCATCAACGGCCACTCCATCGAGTGCCGCGTCAATGCGGAAAACCCCGTCACCTTCCGACCCTCGCCCGGCAAGATCCTGCAATACCATCCGCCCGGCGGTCTCGGCGTCCGGATCGATTCCGCCGTCTACCAGGGCTATGTGATCCCGCCTTATTACGACTCGCTGGTCGGCAAGCTGATCGTGCACGGCAAGAGCCGGGTCGAGTGCCTGATGCGGCTGCGCCGCGCGCTGGACGAGATGGTGGTCGACGGTATCGAGACGACCCTGCCGCTGTTCCGCGCCCTGGTTCGGGAGCCCGCCATCATCGACGGCGATTATCACATCCACTGGCTCGAGCAGTACCTGGCCGGCCAGCAGACGGACTGAGCGGCTTCGCTCAGAAAAACTGTCGTCCAGGGCGGAACCAAGCCGTTGCAGTTGCGTTCTGCTTGGTCGGAACTTTTCCGCCAGGGGGCAGTGATTACCAACGACGTGCGAGTGGGCATTGGCGCCTGAGGTGAGACGAAGGCGCACGCTGGGACAGATCCTGCTGTTGTCGGCGGGCTTTGTGGTGCTGGTTGCCGTCAGCACGGCGTCGGTTCTGCTGGTCAACAAGGCCCGCAGGGATAGCGCCTGGGTGGTGCACACCGTCGAGGCCGAGAACCAGATCAACGCCTTGTTGCTCGAGGTCCGGCGCGCCGAGAGTGGCGTGCGCGCCTATCTGCTGACGCAGAACCCGGAATTTCTCAAAGACCACGAAGCCGCCGTGAAGGCGCTCCGGCCGCTGCTCGACAAGCTGGGCACGCTCGTCGCCGACAACCAGAAGCAGGTTGAAAATCTCGCCCGACTGCGCAGCGTGATCGAAGGCCGGCTGGCCCAATTCGATCGCGAGAAGGCGCTGGTTGCATCCGGCGACCTCCCCGGCGCCGTCGCGCTGGTGCGCGATGCCGGATCGACTGACAGCAGCAACATGATGCGCAACACCGCCGAGACGATGCGCCTCGAGGAGGAACGCCTGCTGGCTTTGCGGACCGCCAATGCCGATGCCAGCCAGCAATTGGCGGCCATCGTCACCATCACGGGGTCAGCCCTCGTTGTGGTGCTTGCGGTCATCTCGGTGCTGCTGGTGCGCCGCTCCACCCGCGCCCGCGATGATGCCGAGACGCAGCTGCGCGAGAGCAACCTGAACCTGGAGGCGACCGTCGACGAGCGCACCGCGGATCTGCGCGAAGCCAACGAGGAGATCCAGCGTTTCGCCTACATCGTCAGCCACGATCTGCGCTCGCCGCTGGTCAACATCATGGGCTTCACCAGCGAGCTCGACGAGCTGCGCAACGACATCTTCCGCCGCATCGCGGCGCTGGCGCGCGCGGTATCCGACTCGCCGCCTCCCGCCGAGGGCGCCGAGCCGGAGCTGGAAGGCGCCGACAAGCAGCTCTCCGAGGATTTCTCGGAGGCGCTGGGCTTCATCAAATCCTCGATTGCGAAGATGGACCGGCTGATCTCAGCCATCCTCAATTTGACCCGCGAAGGACGACGTGAGTTCGTTCCGGTGCGGATCGAAACGCGCGAGCTGATCGAGGCGATCGTCTCCACGCTCGCGCATCAGGCAGAAGAAGCGCAGGCGACCATCCGCATCGAGCCGCTGCCCGCGATCATCAGCGACCGCTTGGCGCTGGAACAGATCTTCTCCAACCTGATCGACAACGCGATCAAATATCTGAAGCCGGGAGTGCCAGGGGATATCGCCATCCGCGCCCGCACCAAGCTGGGCTTCGCGATCTTCGAAATCACCGACAATGGCCGGGGGATTGATCCCCGGGATCACCAACGTATCTTTGACCTGTTCCGCCGCGCCGGGACGCAGGATCGTCCGGGCCAGGGAATCGGGCTCGCCCATGTGCGCGCGCTGGTGCGGCGGCTCGGTGGAACCATGTCGGTTGCCTCGGAACTCGACCAGGGCAGCACCTTCACCATCACGCTTCCGATCAAATGGAATGCCTCAAACCGGAACTCAGACCGATGACCATGCCCGTAACGATCATCATGATCGAGGACGACGAAGGACACGCCCGCCTGATCGAGCGGAACATTCGCCGCTCCGGCGTCAACAACGAGATCATGCCGTTCACCAACGGTACAGACGCCGTGAAATATCTGCTTGGTGCTGACGGCACCGGGCTCGATCATAAGGGCCGGGCCCTGTTAATTCTGCTGGATCTGAACCTGCCGGACATGACCGGCATCGACATCCTCAGGATGGTCAAGCAGAATAGCTTCCTGAAGAGCGCTCCCGTGGTGATCCTCACCACCACAGACGACTCGCAGGAGATCAAGCGCTGCTACGAGCTCGGTTGCAACGTCTACATCACCAAGCCGGTCAATTACGAGAGTTTCGCCAACGCCATCCGCCAGCTCGGTCTGTTCTTCTCCGTCATCCAGGTTCCGCCCGCCGTATGAGCTCCGCCGCACCCACGCTGCTCTATATCGACGACGACGCCACCCTGGCGCGGCTGGTGGAGCGCGGGCTCAAGCGGCTGGGGTTCACGGTCGAGCACGCGCCTGATGGCGCCGCGGGCCTCGAACGGATCCAGCACGGTGGGATCGACGTCGTCGCGCTGGACCAGTACATGCCGGGCCTCGATGGCCTGGAGACGCTGGAGCGGATCATGGCGCTGCCCGAAGCGCCTCCCGTGGTGTTCGTCACGGCCTCCCAGGATTCCAAGATCGCCGTGACCGCGCTCAAGGCCGGGGCCGCCGACTACCTCGTCAAGGATCTCCAGGGCGAATTCGTTCCCCTGCTCCAGGTCGCTGCCGAAGGCGCGCTGCGGCAGGCGCGGCTGCAGAAGGCCCGCGACGAGGCCGAGGCCGAAGTGCGCGCCTCGCGCGACCGCTACGCGGCCTTGGCCGCCGAGCGCGAGGTGCTGCTGCCCGAGGTCAACCACCGCGTCGGCAACTCCCTGCAGATCATCGCCTCGCTGTTGCACCTGCAGGCCAATTCGAGCTCGCAGGAGGACGTGAAGGCCGCGCTCACCAATGCCATGGGCCGTGTCGCCGCGGTCGCCCAGGTCCACCGCCGGCTCTACACCTCGCACGATCTCAAGAGCGTGCTGCTCAACCAGTATCTGGACGCCTTGCTCGACGACCTCCGCCGCTCGGCCGAGGGCAATCGCATGTCGCGCCTGACGTTGAAGGCGGAGCCGGTCGAGATCGACTCGGATCGGGCGGTCGCCATCGGCATCGTCGTCAACGAGCTGGTGATGAACGCGGTCAAATACGCCTATCCCGACGGGCCCGGCCCGATCCACGTCGAGTTGAAGCTCGCGAACGACGACGTTCTGCTCTCGATCGCCGACAATGGCGTCGGCCTCAACGCCACCAGCGATCCGCGTTCGACCGGCATGGGCCAGCGCATCGTCAGCGCGATGGCCACCAAGCTCGATGCGACGGTGGCACCCGATCCGGACCATGACGGCACCAAGATCCTGGTCCGGTTCCGCCTGACCAAGGATGTTCCCAAGCCGGCGGCGGCCGCGGTGGGCTGACAGCTCCCGGCGACCAGCGGACGCGACCAACGGACCATCGCCTCGACGGCGGCTTCCTGCTAAGGTCCTCTCATGAATTCGCGCGACTCCGCAGCGTCCGAGATCACGCCCGAGGTCCTGCTGCGTGCCTATGCCTGCGGCATCTTCCCGATGGCCGAAAGCGCCGACGACCCGTCATTGTTCTGGGTCGAGCCGGAGCTGCGCGGCGTCATTCCCTTGACAGGTTTCCGGGTGTCGTCGCGTCTGGCGCGGACGGTGCGGTCGGACGCCTTCACGGTGACCGTCAACCAGGCCTTCACGGCGGTCATGGACGGCTGCGCCGAGCCGCAGCCCGGGCGCGAGGACACCTGGATCAACCGGCGCATCCGCGAGCTCTATAGCGGCCTTTACGCGCTCGGCCATTGCCACAGCGTCGAATGCTGGCAGGACGGCGACCTGGTGGGCGGGCTCTATGGCGTCAGCCTGGGCCGCGCCTTCTTCGGCGAAAGCATGTTTCACCGCGCCCGCGACGCCTCGAAGGTCGCGCTAGTGCATCTTGTCGCGCGGCTGATCGCAGGCGGCTTCGAGTTGCTCGACACGCAATACGTCACCGAGCATCTCAAGACATTCGGCGCGGTGGAGATTCCCCGCCGCCGCTATACGGGCCTGCTGGAAAAGGCGCTGACCGGGCCCGCGGCCAATTTCACGCGGCTCTCCATTGACCAGCCGATCTCAGGCACGGAGGCGCTCGCCATCATTGCCGAGCGCCATTGAGCCCCGCCATCGCAACAGGCGCGATCTGAACAGGCGCTATCTGAACACACCGCCGAACGGTCCCCCCGCCTGAGGCGGCGGGGGCGGAGGCGGCATCTGCTGCGTCTGATACTGCTGCGGCGGTGCCTGCGGCCGCGGGGCAGCTTGGCGCTGCTGCGGCGGCCGCTTCTGGGCCGGCTGCTGCGCCGCCGGCTTCTGGTCGGGTGCGGCGCTCACGACGGTCGTCTGCGGCTCTTTGCAGTCGACCAGCCAGATGTCGTAAATGGGATGTTCGACACCGTGCAGGCCCGGGCTCGCGGCGAACATCCATCCCGAGAAGATGCGTTTCACCTCACCCTGCAGGGTGATCTCATCGACCTGCACGAAGGCGTCGGTGTTCGCGGCCTCAGTGGCCGGACGCGTGTAGCAGGCGTCGGTCTTCACCCGTAATGCGCCGAACTGCACCGTCTCGCCGACATCCTCGTCGAAATTGATGATGCGCCCGGTGATCTTGTCCAGGCCCGAGAAGCTCGCCTTCTTATTCACGATCTTCTGCGCCGGCGGCTCGGTCACGACCTCGTCGCCCGGCTGCAGGGTCGCCGGCGTCTGCGGCACGGCGCCATTCGGCGGAACCGCTGCATTCTGGGGCGCACCGCGCGGCGGCTGCCGCTGGCCGCCGGCCGGCGGCGCCGCGCCGGGCTGTCCAGGAGGCGGAGCGACTGCGACGGGAGCATTGGTCGGGGGCACGGCCGTCCCCGGAGGCGGCGCCAGCGGCTGCGACTGCACCGGGCCCGGCAGGGCAGCCCCCGGCCCAGGCGCTGGACGGGTCGGTGCCGGCAGAACGCGGCCCTGCGGCAGTTCCGGAACTTCCTCCTCTTCCTCGGGCGGCGGAATCGGCTCTCCGCGACGCGGAATGTTGCCGGGCGGCCGAGGAACGGGATCTGAAAAAATAGTCCCGATCTGCGCGCGTGCAGGCACGGCCAGCGCGAGGGACGTTGCGGCCAGCATTGCCGCGATACCGGTCAGGACGATTGTTCGGTGCATCTCGCGCGGCTTTATCAGGCGAATCGGGGTTCGGGACAATCAAATCGCGTCATGACCCATCCGCCGCTCTCGATCAGCCCTCCCGTTAACATGTCGAATACGGCGGGGAAAGGGCGACTTACCAGCGCACCGCGAGGTGGTCATCCGGTTCATCCAATGAGATAGTCGGACCACCAACAGATAGCGTGAAACCAACACGCAGCAAGGCCGCGTCCCGATCGGCCGGCAAGGAAGGAAACGAATGACCGATTCGATTCGTCTCGACGGCAGGGTGGCCGTCGTCACCGGCGCGGCCGGACTCATCGGCGCCGCGACCATGCGTCTGCTGGCCGCGCGCGGCGCCCGCATCGTCGCCATCGACCGGCGCGAACAGGATCTGAACGCGGCCATCGCGGCCCTGCCCGCCAGCGCCGAGCCCCTCGCAATCGCCGCCGACGTAACCGACGAGGCGCAGGTGGCGGCCTATGTGCGGCGGGCCTGCGACCAGTTCGGAACCATTGATGTGTTCTTCAACAATGCCGGCATCGAGGGCGAGATCAAGTCGATCACCGATTATCCGCTCGAGGCGTTCCGCCGCGTGCTCGACGTCAATGTCGTCGGCGTGTTCCTCGGCCTCAAGCACGTTCTCCCGGTGATGCTGCAGCAGAACCGCGGTTCGATCATCAATACCGCCTCGATTGCCGGCCTGATCGGCTCGCCGCAGATTGCCGTCTACAGCGCCAGCAAGCACGCCGTGATCGGCCTGACCAAGAGCGCGGCGTGGGAATGCACCGGCACGAATGTGCGCGTCAACTGCATCTGTCCCGGCCTGATCGACAGCCGCATGCTGAGCGCGATCATCGAAGGCCGCAGCGGGGCGCCCGTCCCGATCGACAGAATCGTCGATCGCGTCCCCGCGCGCCGGCTCGGCCAGGGTTCGGAGGTCGCCGCCATCGTCGCGTTCCTCGCCTCCGACGATGCGAGCTACGTCTCCGGCGCCGCCTACACCGTCGATGGCGGCCGCACCGCGGCCTGAACACCCGTCATCCACCACGTCATTCAACGCGATAGGTCACTTGCCCATGCCCGTTCAACTCGATGCCGATGCTGCCGCCGTCTACAAGGCGTTTCAGGAGGCCGGCCGCCCGGCCTATGAAACGCTGACACCCCAGGAGGCGCGGGATTATTATCTGGCCGCCCGCGTGGTGAGCAATCCGGAGCCGCCGGAGCTCGCCGACGTCAAGGAACTCTCCATCCCCGCCCCCCATGGCGCGATCCCGGCACGCCTGTATCGGCCGAAGACGATACGGCACAATGGCGGCCTCGCACCGGCGCTGGTGTTCTTCCATGGCGGCGGCTGGGTGATCGGCAATCTGGATTCGCACGATGTGGTCTGCCGCGCGCTGGCCCATGAGGGCGAACTGATCGTGGTCTCGATCGATTACCGTCTTGCGCCCGAGCACAAGTTTCCCGCCGCGGTCGACGACGCCGTCGCGGCGACCCGATGGGTCGCCGATCAGGCTGCATCGCTCGGCATCGATGACACCCGACTGAGCGTTGGCGGCGATTCCGCCGGCGGCAATCTGGCGGCCGTGGTCGCGCTGTCGGCGCGCGATGGCCAGGGGCCGAAGCTGTCGGGCCAGGTCCTGATCTATCCGGCCACCGACTTCTCGATGAACCATCCCTCGCACAGCGAGCCCGAGACCAGCGTGCTGCTGACCCATTCGGTCATCCGCTGGTTTCGCGACCATTATCTCAACAGCGCCGCCGACATCCACGATTGGCGCGCCTCGCCGGCCAAGGCCGAGACGCTGGCCGGCCTGCCGCCCGCTTACGTGCTGACCGCCGGCGCCGATCCGCTGCGCGATGAAGGCGACGATTATGCGCGGCGGTTGCGCGAGGCCGGCGTGCCGGTGACGCACCGGACGCATCCCGGCCAATTCCACGGCTTCTTCACCATGGGCAAGCTGCTCGACCAGGCCAATGTCGCGGCGCGCGACATCGGCGCCTGGCTGAAGCAGCTGGATCGGCCCAGCGGCATCTGAGCGGCCTCCGGCCGAGCTTCCACCGGACGCCTCGCGACCGCGCGAAGCGTCCGGACGGGCAAGGACAGCTTCCATGCGCCGGACGAAACCGAGCCTCACCGAAATTTCCGCTGTTATTGCGCCGCAACCAAGATAGTGTCCCGTCGCCCGCGAGGACGGCCCATGGCTGGCCGGTGGGCCCTACTCCGACAGGATTGCCCCGATGTTCGAACGCCTGAGCCGCCAGCCCGACGATCCCCTGCTCGCTTTGATCGGCATCTTCAAAGCCGATCCGCGGGCCGACAAGGTCGATCTCGGCGTCGGCGTCTATCGCGACGAAGCCGGCCATTCCCCGATCTTCCGCGCCGTGAAGGCCGCCGAGCGGCTGATCTGGGAAAGCCAGAGCAGCAAGGCCTATGTGGCGCCGGAAGGCGACCAGACCTACCTCGACCTGCTCTGGACCATGGTCGGCGGCACCGCCTCGCCGGTGCATGCTGCCGGCGTGCAGACCCCCGGCGGCTCCGGCGCATTGCGGCTGGCTGCCGATCTGATCCGCCAGGCCGGCACCGGCAAGATCTGGCTTGGACTGCCGAGCTGGCCGAACCATGCCGGCATTTTCGCCGCCGCCGGGCTCAAGATCGAAACCTATCCCTATTTCGACGTCCCGTCGCAGAGCTTGCAGCTCGACAGCATGATCGAGGCGCTCCAGCGCGCCGAGCCCGGCGATGCGGTCCTGCTGCATGCGTCCTGTCACAATCCGACGGGGGCCCCGCTCGGCGCCGAGGATTGGGCGCGCGTCACCGCCGTGATCGCCGCGCGGGGTCTCGTGCCGCTGATCGATTCCGCCTATCAGGGTTTCGGCGCCGGCTTCGACGGCGATGTCGCCGGCTTGCGGGCGATGATCGCAGCCATCCCCGAAGCGCTCATCGCGGTGTCCTGCTCGAAATCCTTCGGTCTCTATCGTGAGCGCACCGGCGCGCTCTACGCCGTCGCTGCCGCACAGGCCGCAGCCGATACCGCGCGCTCCAACCTCGTCGCCATCGCCCGCACCAGCTATTCGATGCCGCCGGACCATGGTTCGGCCATCGTGAAGACGATCCTGGGCACGCCGGACCTCTACGACGACTGGCGCAGCGAGCTCGACTCCATGCGGCAACGTCTGGCCACGCTGCGACGCGCATTCGCCGACGCGCTGGGCGACCGCTGGTCGAACTCCCTGGCCATCGGCCGGCAGGAAGGCATGTTCTCGTTGCTGCCAGTGACGCCGGCTGACGTCATGGCCCTTCGCGAGAAGCACGGCGTCTACATGCCGACCTCCGGCCGGATCAACATCGCCGGCCTGAAGCTTGCGGACGTGGCGCGCGTCGCCGGACTGTTCAAGGCGCTCTGACCTCGCTGCAGACAGAGGACCGACGGCGTGGCTGAGGTGGTGCAGGAGCGTCACAAGCTCTATGAAGACGTGATGGCGCTGACCTTGGGCACGCTGTTCGTCTCGCTGGGCATGCTGATCTACAGCAAGACGGTGCTGCTGGTGGGCAGCACCGCCGGCCTGTCATTGCTGCTGAGCTACGTCACCGGCTACGGGTTCGGGATCAGCTTCTTCCTGCTCAACCTGCCCTTCTATGTGCTGGCGATCAAGCGCATGGGCTGGCCGTTCACGATCCGCACCTTCGTCGCCGTCGGCCTTGTCGCGGTGTTCTCGCGCCTGACAACAGGCTGGATCGACATCAGCCATATCGACCCGGTCTATGCCACGGTGATCGGGGCAGGCCTCACCGGGACCGGGCTGCTCATGCTGTTCCGCCATCGCACCGGCCTCGGCGGCATCAACATCCTGGCGCTCTATCTGCAGGAGCATTGGAAGATCCGCGCGGGCTATTTCCAGCTCGCGGTCGACACCCTGATCATGCTCGGCGCGTTCTTCGTCATCCCGGCGAACAGGCTGGCGCTGTCGATCCTGGGGATCGTGATCGTGAACATCATCATCGCGATCAATCACAAGCCCGGCCGTTATATGGCGCTGAGCTGAAGCGACCGGCCTTCGCCTGTCCAAGTCCCACCTGGAGAACCACCGCACCGCCCCGCTTCTGGTGCGCTGCACTTGCCAGACGGCTCATTCCATGTGATGAAGCTCTGGTATGCCAGCAGCCGAGGCAAGGCTTTGCCGCCTCCGTCCGCTCCTCGGAGCGTCCGACGGAGTCTTCGGTGCGACTGGCCGCCAATAAAAAAATCTCGCACGCAAAACCAATCTCTGGGGAGACCAAGGTATGGCACGCAATATTCTGATCCTCGGGGCCTCCTACGGCTCCCTGCTGGGCACCAAGCTGTTGATGGCCGGCCACAATGTCACGCTGGTCTGCCGCAAGAAGACCGCCGAGCTGATCAATCGCGAGGGTACCGAGGTCCGCATCAAGCTGCGCGACGAACCGGCGCATCGCTCGATCTTCTCGCGCGATCTGCCCGGCAAGCTCGACGCCGCCTCGCCGGATCAAGTCGATCTGTCGCGCTACGACCTCGTCGGCCTTGCGATGCAGGAGCCGCAATACACCAACCACACGATCCGCATGCTGATGGTCAAGATCGCCGAGGCGAAGCTGCCTTGCCTGTCGATCATGAACATGCCGCCGCTGCCCTATCTGAAGCGCATTCCGGCGCTGGCCAACAGCGATCTCGACGAGGCCTATACCAACGCCGCGGTGTGGGAGCGCTTCACGCCGGGCCTCGTGACCTTGTGCTCGCCGGATCCGCAGGCCTTCCGCCCGCCGGAGGAAGCTGCCAACGTGCTGCATGTCGGCCTGCCGACCAATTTCAAGGCGGCTGCCTTCGCGGACGACAAGCATACCGCGCTGCTGCGCGAGCTGGAGCGCGATATCGACGCGGTGACGCTCGACGGCCATGACGTGCCGGTGAAGCTGAAAGTGTTCGACTCGCTGTTCGTTCCGCTGGCGAAATGGTCGATGCTGCTGACCGGCAACTACCGCTGCATCACCCGCGGCGAGCCGCAGGCGATCCGCGATGCCGTGCACGGCGACCTCGCCCGCTCGAAGGCGATCTACGAGCATGTCGACGCGATCGCGCGCAAGCTCGGCGCCGATCCGAGCGACCAGGTGCCGTTCGAGAAGTACGCCAAGGCGGCCGAGAGCCTGCTGAAGCCGTCCTCGGCTGCGCGGGCCGTGGCCGCCGGCGCGCCGTTCATCGAGCGCGTCGACCTGCTGGTGAAGCTGATCGCCCAGCAGCTCGGCATGCCCAGCGCCGAGATCGACCAGACGGTGCAGACCGTCGATTTCAAGCTCAACGAAAAGATCGTGGTGGGCGGCTCGACGGCGCAATAGCGCAGAGCCGACGCCCGATCGATCAGGGCGCCGTCGTCGGTCATCATCGGTAAAGAGATGTGACTTTGCAGGAGCGCGCGGCCACTTCATGGTTCGCGCGTTCTTTGATTCAGATCGGTCGGACATCCGATGCCATATTCCGGGCCACTCGCTGTTCCGCTGCAGGCCCTGAGCTGGCTCGGCAATCAGGGCACGCGCGCGATCGTCGCCGTGCTCTTGGCCGCAATCGCGGTGCCGCCGCTTGGCGAGCTGCTGCGGCCCTACGTCACCGAAGCGATCTTCCTCTTGCTCTGCATCTCCTTCATGCGCGTCGACGTCGCGATGCTGCGCGCGCATCTGCGCCGGCCGCTGCTGGTGCTGTCCGCGACCGCCTGGACCACCATCGCCGTGCCGCTTCTGGTCGGCATGCTCACGCGCGTCACCGGGGTGGAGGCCGGCACGCCCGACCTGCACCTCGCCTTGATGCTGCAGGCGACCGCCTCGCCGATGATGGCCTCGCCCGCGCTCGCCGCCCTGATGGGGCTGGACGCGACGCTGGTGCTGATCACGCTGGTGACCTCGACCGCGCTGGTGCCGCTGACGGCCCCGTTCTTCGCCTATGTCTTCCTGGGCCAGACGCTGGCGCTGTCACCCGCAACGCTCGGGCTGAAGCTCGCCGGCATCCTCGCCGGCGCGGGCGTCGTCGCCACGCTCATCCGCCTGGCCTTCGGCTTGGCAGCAGTGCGCCGCCATCGCGCGCCGATCGACGGCTTCAACATCTGCATCCTGTTCGTGTTCGCGTCCGCGATCATGGCCCATGTGCTGGCCGACCTCGTCGCAACTCCGTTGCGCATGCTTGGCCTCGCAGTCCTCGCCTTCGCTGTGTTCTTCCTGCTGCTCGGGACCACGATGCTGCTGTTCCGCCGCTGTGGCCGCGAACGCGCGATGGCGCTGGGCATGATGGTCTCACTGCGCAACATGGGGCTGATGCTGGCGGCGACCGAAGGCGCGATCCCGGGCACCACCTGGCTGTATTTCGCGATGAGTCAGTTTCCGATCCACCTCGCGCCACAGCTGCTGCGGCCGTTCGCCGAACGGCTGCGCAAGCCGCCGTCAACCGTCGACGGCGATCAGGACCTGGTCAGTCCAGCGCGGAAATGAGCTGTGTGAGCTGATCGTCTGCCGCAAATCTCTTCCGCAGACGCCCCTGTTCAGACCGACAATCCACTGCAGGTCAGGACGATACGGGTCGCCCGCCACACCCAGGTCTTGCCGTCACGCGCCGCCTGCAAGCTGAAGACACGCTCGTTCCAGCGCGGATCATGCGCGAAGCGGATGTTCTCGATCACGAACGCCTGCTGCTGCCGCTTCCATTCGATGGCCCAGGCGAGATGCGCCTGCTCGAGTTGCTGTCGCAGCTTCGACAGCTCGATCACATAAGGGGATGGAAAGATGATCCCAAACCCCATGGAATTGCCGGCCATCACGCCATCTCCGCGATCGACAGCGCAAGACTATCCCGCCCTCGCCGCCCGCCGCAACGCCTGCGGCGGCTGGCCGAAAGCGCGAATGAACGCCCGGCGCATCCGCTCGGGATCGCGAAAGCCCGTGGCTTCGGCGACCCGTTCGATCGGCTGGTGCGAGGCCTGAACGCGATCGCGCGCGACCTCGAGACGCAGGCGTTCGATCGCCTTGGAGGGCGTGGTGCCGGTCTCGGCGACGAAGGCGCGGGTGAAATGCCGTGTGCTCATGCCGGCACGCTCGGCGAGATCATCGACGGTCAGGGGCGCATCGAGATGCTCGCGTGCCCAGGTCAGGAGATCGGCAAAGCGGCCGCTCGGCGCTTTCAGTTCGAGCAGCGAGGAGAATTGCGATTGGCCGCCGCTGCGGCGGTGATACAGCACGAGCTGACGTGCCGTCTTCTGGGCGATCTCCTCGCCGTGATCCTCGGCCACCATCGCCAGCGCGAGGTCGATGCCCGCCGTGATCCCGGCCGAGCTCCACACCTGGCCGTCGCGAACATAGATGCTGTCCGGCTCCAGCCTTACATTCGGATAGCTGCGCAGGAACTGCCGCGTTCGCTGCCAATGCGTGGTGGCGCGCCGGCCGTCGAGCAGGCCCGCTTCGGCCAGCACGAACGCTCCGGAACAGACGCTCGCGATGCGGGTGCCGCGTTGCGCGACCTTCCGGACGAAATTGATCGTGCAGGAACTGCGGCTCGCCGCCTCCACGCCGTCGCCGCCGGCAATCAGCAATGTCGAGAGCGCCGACGCCGGGCCGAACTTGCGCGCCAGCATCTCGGCGCCCGACGAGGAGCGCACCGGCCCCGGCTCCGCCGCGATCACCCGGAGCGCCGGGACAACGCGCGCATAGCGCGCGGCGATCTCGAACACCGAGATCGGCCCGGCGGCATCGAGCAACTGGAAATTCGGAAAGATCAGGACGCCGATCATCTGGGAGCTCCGCGGCCGCCATGTCTGGAAACGAGGGAACTTAGGCATATGAGCCAGAGAGCGGATCATGCAGGATGATCACCGTCAACCCCGATCGCAGCGAGCGCAGCCATGGCCGAACCGCTTTCCATTGCCTTTGTCCTCTTCCCGCATGTGACGCAGCTCGATCTCACCGGTCCCGTGCAGGTGTTCTCCAGCGTGCCCGGCGCGACGCTGCATCTGGCCTGGAAAACGATCGCGCCAGTGCCCACCGATTCCGTGCTCACGCTGCTGCCGACCACGACCTTCGCGGACTGTCCGCAGAGCGATATCATCTGCATCCCCGGCGGCTTCGGCGTGGACGCCATTCTCAACGACGACGAGGTGATCGGCTTCATTCGCCGCCAGGCCGCCGGCGCCAGCTACATCACCTCGGTATGCACCGGCTCGCTGGCGCTTGGCGCCGCGGGCCTGCTCGACGGCTATCGCGCCGCGACCCATTGGAGCGCGCGCGAGTGCCTCGCATTGTTCGGAGCCACGGTCAGCACCGAGCGGGTGTGCATCGATCGCAACCGCATCACCGGCGGCGGCGTCACCGCCGGCATCGATTTCGCGCTGACGGTCGTGTCGCAACTGCTCGACCGGCCGACGGCCGAAGCCATCCAACTCCGCCTCGAATACAATCCAGCGCCGCCCTTCTCGGCTGGTTCGCCGGACACGGCGCCACCCGAGGTGCTGTCACGGATGCTTGAACGGATCGCGCCATTCCGGACGCGTCGCGTCGAGGCAGCCGAACGCGCAGCCAGCCGGCTCGCGAGGACCGCAGGCTAGCGCCGAACGCTCGAGGTTGCCCACAAGAAAAGACCGCCCGGAGGTCCGGACGGTCGGGTTGAATTCCACGGTCAGCGGCTGCAGCGAATCAGCTGCCGGGCGTCCAGGGCTGATAGTCTCCGGTGGCCTTCGGGCGGCGACCGCTGGCCAGGGTCGATCCCGCGGGACGATAGGCGAGCGGCGTGCCGGTCAAATTGGGCTGGTGCGGCTTCTCCCACTCGCGCGGCTTGTAGCCGTCCTCGGTGGGCGGCACGTCGACCATGTGGTGCATCCAGGCGTGCCATTCCGGGGGGATGCGGCTGGCTTCCGCGAGGCCGTTATAGATCACCCAGCGGCGCTCGAAATGCAGGACCGGATCGATCTTGCCGCCGGCCGTTCGGTAATAGCGGTTCCCCTGCCCGTCCTGGCCCACGAGTTCGCCGAACCGCCAGGTCCACAGCTGCGTGCCGAACGTCTGGCCGTTCCACCACGTGAAGAGCTTCAGGAAGAACTGTTTCATGCGCGCGGGCCGGTGTTGTGAAGATCACGGCTCTGATGCCACCGCGCCCGCCACTTGTCCAGTGTTGCCGGCCGCGGCGATCCGGCCGGTTCAGCCGGGGGAACCACATTCTCCGGCTGCGGTTAGATCCTTTTCCCCTGATGGAGCGACACCGATGACGAACCTGAAGACATTGAGCGCCGCGGCGGCCGTGGCGCTGATCCTGCCGCTGGCGGCAGCAAGCACGAGCTTTGCGCAAGGCCCAGGTCCGGGCGGTCACGCCGGCGGTGCGGGCGGCGGCGCAGCCATCGGCGGCGGAGGTGG
Organism: Bradyrhizobium denitrificans; assembly: GCF_013179005.1. Lineage (NCBI taxonomy): Bacteria > Pseudomonadati > Pseudomonadota > Alphaproteobacteria > Hyphomicrobiales > Nitrobacteraceae > Bradyrhizobium > Bradyrhizobium denitrificans. The sequence continues at coordinate 68,943 of NZ_JABFDP010000014.1, forward strand.
TGGCGGCGGCGCCATGGGCGGCGGTGGCGGCCGTGGGGCCATGGGCGGCGGTGGTGGAGCGATCGGCGGTGGCGGTCGCGGCTTCTCGGCGGGTCCAGGGCCCGGCGGCATGGGCGGCGGCGGTTTTGCCGGCCGGGCCGCAGCAGGCGGCGCCAACGTCTTTGCCGGCCGTGGTCCGGCGGCTGGCGCGAACGTCGCCATCAACAATGGCGGTGGCGGCCGTGGCGGTTGGAACGGCGGCAATTGGCATGGCGGCGGAGGCAACTGGCATGGCGGACATGGCGGTGGCTGGCATCATCGCGGCGGCGGCTTCTGGCCGGGCGTAGCAACGGGCGCCTTCATCGGCGGCGCGCTGGGCGGCTCCTATGCCTACTACAACGACCCGTATTATTACGGATCGGACTACTACAACGACTATTCCTATTATGACGACTCTGCGCCTGTCGCCGTCGTCGGGACGGAAGGCGTCGACCCCAGCTACTGCGCGCGGCGCTATCGATCTTACGATCCTGCGTCGGGCACCTATCTGGGCTATGACGGTCTGCGTCATCCCTGTCCGTAAGCGTCCGGCAATGACGGCACTGCTCTAACAAGGCGGCGGGGTAATCACCCGCCGCCTTGTCGCGTGTAGAAGTGCCTCATAGTTGTTCGTGCCTCATCGTTACGCGTTGTGTGTCCAGGCCGCCACGTCGCAGATTGATTTTGAACGAAATTTCCACATTGTGCCGTCCGGCGTGCAGATGAATTCAGCGAACAGGTCCAATATCCAATTCGGCCTTGATTCTTCTTTCCTCAGGGAATGGGCTGCTCGCAAGGGTATCGCTCTGCTGCCGATGCACAGACTGTTTCTGCCGTCCCGCGCCTTCTCACCCGCGGCGATTCAGCGTTTGCGCCTATCGCCGTCGAACGCGCCCGGACTTTCCATCAAGGAGGCGCACCTTGCCAAGACGTCATCGCTGCATCGAACATCAACTCCACCCTGCTGCCCGGAAGAGGCGCCAGTGGCATTCGACCACCCTCCGGGTTGATATGTCGCTGACCGGGCGCACCGGATGATCGGCCATCGCCTCGCATTGGGGCTCGGGCTGGGAACTCTGCTTGCGATCGGAGCGGCATCGACGGCGCTCGACATCAAGTCGCGCCATGACGCAGCCTGGGTCGATTCATCGCTCAACGTTCTGCAGAAGGCATCCGATCTGCGGTTGCTCCTGCGCGAGGTGGAGGCGTCCTCACGCGGCTTCGGGCTCACCGGCGCGGAGCAGTTCAACACCGAGTTCAACGACGTCAGGGCCCAAATTCCCACGGCTTTGTCCGATCTGCAGCGAAGCGCGGCGGACAGTCCCTCCGCGAGGAACCTGTTTGCCGAGACGGCCGCGCTGATCGACCGGAGGATTGATCTCGCCGCCGAATTGATCCGTCTGCGCGCGGCATCGGATCGCTCCGGGCTCGACGCGCTTGGCAGTCGCGCCGAAGGCCCGGCCATCATGGCCAGGATCACGGCCAATCTCGATCGCTTCGTTGCCGAACAGCGTCAGCTCCTGGCGCAGCGGACGGCGACCTCCAAAGCGACCGGCTCCCTGCTGCTGGCGATCGACCTGTGCGGGCTTGCGGTGCTCCTGCTCATCGCTGGATACCTCATCCGACGCACCTATCAGGACGACCGCACGCTCCGCGCCTCCCTGCTCCGTTCCGAGGCCGAAGCCGTCTCGCTGGCCGAGAAGGCCGAGGAACAGCACCGCGATCTGATGGCGGCGCATGAGAAGCTGCGCCATTCCGCCGAGATCCTGCAAAGCACCTTCAACAGCATGGCCGAGGGCGTGCTGGTGATCGATTCCGCCGACACGGTCGTATTCTCGAACCCCGCCGTGGAGCGTCTGCTCGGCTACCGTCCCGGCAGGAAGCTGTCCGAAGTTCGAGCCCGGCTTCGCGTCTATGAAAGCGACGGCGTGACGCAAATCGCAGGTCATGACCTGCCGACGCCGCGCGCCCTGCGCGGCGAGGCATTTGACCGTCGCGAACTGATCGTCCATCTGCAAGAGCGCGACGAGTTCTTGCGGTTGATGGTGAGCGGCCGGCCGTTGCGTGACGCCGCCGGCGCCATCACCGGGGCGGCGATGGTCTATCACGACATCACGATGGCGCATGAGACCGAGCGATTGCTGTATCAGGCGCAGAAGCTCGACGCGATCGGCAAGCTCACGGGCGGTGTCGCGCATGATTTCAACAACATGCTCACGATCATCACCGGCACGATCGAAACCCTCGCCGAAGAGGTTCAAGACCGCCCAGCTGCCGCCGCCACCGCAGCCCTGATCGGCCAAGCCGCAGACCGCTGCACCGAGCTGATCCGGCATCTCCTCGCCTTCGCACGCAAGCAGCCGCTGCATCCGCGCGACAGCGACGTGAACAGCACGATCCTCGACATCGCCAAGCTGCTGCGACCGACCCTCGGTGAGCAGATCGAAATCAACTCGATCCTCGATGAGGAAGAGCTGATCGCTCATATCGATTCGGCGCAGCTTGCCAACTCACTCGTCAACATGGCCATCAACGCCCGCGATGCGATGCCCAATGGCGGCAAGCTGCTGCTGGAATCGCGCCGGGTCGTGCTCGACGCCGCCTATGCCGCCGCCAATGCCGGCGTGGAGCCCGGCGCCTATGTCATGGTCGCCGTCAGCGATACCGGCACCGGCATGTCGACGGAGGTCCGAGATCGCGCGTTCGAGCCGTTCTTCACGACCAAGGAGGCCGGCAAGGGCTCAGGCCTCGGGCTCAGCATGGTCTATGGCTTCGTCAAGCAATCCGGTGGGCACATCAAGATCTATAGCGAGGAAGGCAAGGGCACCACGATCCGGCTCTATATTCCCGCACCCAAGGGGCAACCCGCAGCCCCGACGGCGCCTGATCCGCCGCCGCCCCGCGGCACCGAAACGATTTTCATCGTCGAGGACGATCCGCTGGTGCAGGATTTCGTGGTGGCGCAACTGCAGAGCCTGGGCTACCGGACCATCACGGCATCGACCGGAGTCGAAGCCCTGGCGAAGATCGAGGCCGGGCAGACCTTCGACCTTCTCTTCACCGACGTCATCATGCCCGGTGGCGTCAACGGCAAGGAGCTCGCCGAGGAGACGCTGCGGCAACGTCCCGGCATGAAGGTTCTCTACACGTCGGGCTACACGGATAACGCCATGATCGAGCATGGCGGCCTCGATCAGGACGCGCTGCTTCTCACCAAGCCCTATCGCAAATCCGAGCTCGCGCAGATGGTCCGCCTGGCGCTGCTGTCGGGCGCGGATGCCGGACCGCCCGCCGCCGTCGGCGGCGCTCTCGCCGGCTGATGCCCGGCCAGCACGCTGCGAATTGACGTCGCGCCAGATCGGCGCGGGCTCTGGATAATCGGCATGGAACCGCAAAGAAGAATTGGCAGAGCGCCATATATTGCTTAGGAATTGTCATTCCTAATAGCCTTATTAGCTGCGCAGAGGCGGCGAGCCCTCCATCACAACAATGCTTGATCGATCCCACGCGCAGTGCGCTGAAGAGCTCTTGCCATGATACGCCGGCGCGTGGCGATCGGCCTGGGCTTGGGAACCTTGCTTGCGGTGGGATCCGCCTCCGTGGCCCTCGACCTGAAGTCGCGCGATGACGCAGCCCTGGTCGATCACACCATGGAAGTGCTGCAAAAATCGTCCGATCTGCGGCTGCTGCTGCGCCAGGTCGAGAGCGCCTCGCGGGCCTTCGCGCTCACCGCTGACGATCGTTTCGTGGCCGAGTTCCAGGATGCGCGACAACGGGTTCCCGCGGCGCTCGCGGATCTGCTCCACGCGGTGAACGACAACGCGGCCCAGGTCACCCGATTGACATCCATCGACGAGGTGGTGAAGCGCCGCCTCGATTTGTCGGGCAGGCTCATCCAGCTTCGGGCCGCGAACAATCAGGCAGCGCTCGACAACCTGCTCGCGGGTGGACCCGGACGCGCGGCGATGGCGACGATCACCGCAACGCTGGACGCCTTCAATGCGGAGGAGCGGCGGCTGCTCGCGGCGCGCACGGAAACCTCGCAGCGCACCGGCGCGTGGCTGCTGATGATCGACCTGGCAGGGGTCGGGGTGCTGCTGCTGATCGCAGCCTACCTCATTCGGCGCGCCTACATGTCGGATCGAACGCTGCGCTCGTCGCTCAGCCGGTCGCAGGCCACAGCAATGTCGCTCGAGGCCCAGGCCCTGCAGCAACGTGGCGAACTCGCTGTCGCCTATGACGAGCTGCGGCGATCCTCGGCGATCCTGGAGAACACCTTCAACAGCATGGCGGAAGGCGTGCTGGTGGTGGATCCGGACGGCACCATCGTGTTGTCGAACCCGGCCGTCGGCGATTTTCTCGGAACGCAAACAGGCCGGACATTCGCCCAGATGGTGGTCGAGAACCGGTTCTTCGAGAACGACGGCATCACACCGATCCCGGACGACGACTTGCCGATCGCGACCGCCCTGCGCGGCCTGTCATTCGATCGCCGCGAGGTGGTGGTGAAGCCGGCCGATGGTCGTGCACAGGCGCGGCTGATGGTGAGCGGGCGGCCGTTGCGCAATTCTGCGGGCGCGATCAGCGGTGCCGTGCTGGTGTATCACGACGTCACCGAAGTGCATGAAACCGAGCGACTGCTGCAGCAGGCGCAGAAGCTCGATGCGATCGGCAAGCTCACCGGCGGCGTCGCGCACGACTTCAACAACATGCTGACCATCATCACCGGGTCGATCGAGGTGCTGATCGACACGGTGCAGGATCGCCCGGCGGCCGCCGAGCTGGCGGCGTTGATCAGCAGGGCCGCCGACCGCTGCACCGAGCTGATCCGCCATCTGCTGGCCTTCGCACGCAAGCAGCCGCTGCGGCCGCGCGACATCGACGTCAATGCGACCGTGCAGGACATCGCCAAGCTGCTCCGGCCGACGCTGGGCGAGCAGATCGAGATCAAGGCGATTCTCGCCGAGGAGGAGCTGGTCGCCCATGTCGATTCGGCGCAGCTCGCCAATTCGCTGGTGAACATGGCGATCAATGCCCGCGACGCGATGGCCGATGGCGGCAAGCTGCTGCTGGAGACGCAGAGTGCCGCGCTCGATGCGACCTATGCTGCCGCCAATCCCGGCGTGGTGCCGGGCCGCTACATCATGGTCGCCGTCAGCGACACCGGCAGCGGCATGCCGCAGGAGGTGCAGAACCGCGCTTTCGAGCCGTTCTTCACCACCAAGGAGGCCGGCAAGGGCTCCGGCCTGGGGCTCAGCATGGTCTACGGCTTCGCCAAGCAATCAGGCGGGCACGTCAAGATCTACAGCGAGGAGCATCGCGGCACCACGATCCGGCTGTATCTGCCGCCGGCGCAGACGGCGGAGCAGGTCGCCGCCGAGCCGGACATCGCGCTGCCGACCGGCCATGAGACGATCCTCGTCGTCGAGGATGACCCGCTGGTGCGCAGCTTCGTGCTGGCCCAGCTGCAGAGCCTCGGCTACACCACGCTGTCGGCCGCGCGCGGCCGCGAGGCGCTGGCGATCGTCGATGGCGACCAGCCGTTCGAGCTGCTGTTCACCGATGTCATCATGCCCGGCGGCGTCAGCGGCCGGCAATTGGCGGAGGCGGTGCAGGCCAAGCGCCCATCGGTCCGCGTGCTCTATACGTCCGGCTATACCGACAATGCGATCCTCGAGCACGGCCAGCTGCTCTCGGAGGCGCTGCTGCTGCTGACCAAGCCGTATCGCCGCGCCGAGCTCGCGCAGATGGTGCGGCGGGCGCTCAGCCCCGCGTCGCCAGCGCCACTGCGGCCAGCGTGAGCGCCAGCGCGGCCAGCTGCCCGGCCCCCAGCGGCTCGCGGAGCGCGATCGCCGAGGCGACCACGCCGATCACCGGGACGGCCATGGTGCCGATCGCTGCCACCGAGGCCGGCAGCCGCGCCAGCGCCGCGAACCATGTGACATAGGCGACGCAGAACTGGATCACCGTCGAGTAGAACATCAGCGCCCAGTCGAGCTGGTCGAGCCTGCTCCAGTCGGACTGTTCGATGACGAGGCCCACCAGCACGATCGGCACGCAGCCGATGCCGATCTGCCAGGCCGCCGCCGACAGCGGCGGCAGCCGGATCGGCAGCTTCTTCGCCAGCACCGCGCCGAGCGCGAAGCCGAAGGCGCCGCCGAGCACCATCAGGATGCCCGGCAGTTTGTCGCGGCTGGCCGCCAGGCCGTTGCCGCCCATCAGCGCGGCGAGTCCGGCGAAGGCCAGCAGCAGCGCGAGCACGCGCAGCCAGGTCGGCCGCTCGCCGAGGATCGGCCAGGCCAGGATCGACGCCCAGACCGGCATCGTATAGGCGATCAGCGCCGCCTCGCCGGCCGGCAGCCACAGCAGCGCCAGCCCCATCAGCACCATCCACACCGTGACATTGAGCAGCCCGGCGATGATCAGCCGCGGCCAGACCTCGCGCGGCACGGCCAGGCTCTGGCTCCTGAGGATCGCGAGCAGCGCCAGCAGCGCCGCGCCGACCACGCCGGTGCTGCCGCGCAGCGTCAGCGGTGGCAGCACGCCGACCAGATGCTTGGTGACGGGCCAGTTGAAGCCCCAGCCGAGCGAGGTCACGGCAAGAAACATCAGCCCGGCGGGCGTGATCCGCCCGCTGGCCTTCGGCGTGTCTGTCATGGAATCACCGGCGCGGTCTGCAGGATTTGCAGCTTGCCGGCGTTTTCCCGGCCACACCAGGGATTGTGGGGCATGCCTGCCCCGCACCAGCCCGTAAGTGGCCGTGAGTCGCGCCGATGCAACCGGAACACATCGTTCGCAGACGAATAAATTCCTGCCCTGTGAACAGCGGGGCGAAGCCCTGTGGATGACATCGCCGGCAAATTTTTTCAGTTTCGAATCCGCGAGGACTCGCCGATAGTTACGGCCATCACGATACCGGCAAATGGCCTGTTATCCCCCGCTTTCCCCCATATTTAGTGTTTGGTTTAGGAACCCGTACTAGTCCTTGACGGGCGGAGCGGAGTCGTCCTAGCTTCCGGCCCGGTTCGGCGCTTGATCGCGTTTGAAGTCTCGCCGGCCGCTTCCCAGAAGGGTTCGAGGACAACCACGCCATCCGGCCACAAGGCCCGGCGTGCGCGGCCTCGGCTGTCCCGCGCCGGGACGGAAGCGGACGGTGTCCTGCAGGGGAACCCACTAGATGTGGGGGCTCCTCTGCAGCGAGACGGGAGCAGGATGGCGCGCCTGGTGCGTGGTGAGCGTGAGGCGTCGAGAGCGTGAGGCGTTGAGACATGAGGCGGAGCGGGCAGCGGACGGGCTGCGCGCGCCGGCGACGAAGACGGGGCGAGACGCCGGACAACGGCGCGGCGGCCTGCCGCCTTCGAGGCAGAACAGAGACGGGCCGGGCGACCGGTTGAACTGCGGCGGCAGGCGGGTGTCCCGGGATCGGGACTCGCCAGCCGCCGCCCTTGGATGCAATGATCCCGGCCGCGAACGCGGTCCGGCAAGAACAATTGGGGCTCGCGATGCAGATTGAACGGCGCAACACCACCGAAGGACAGTCACCCTATGCAGGGATCGACTTCCGCCTGACCACGTCCGAGATCAAGAATCCGGACGGCTCGGTGGTGTTCCGGCTCGAGAATGTCGAGATCCCCGAATTCTGGTCGCAGGTCGCCTCCGACGTGCTGGCGCAGAAATATTTCCGGAAAGCCGGCGTCGCCGCGCGCCTGAAGAAGGTCGAGGAAGAGAGCGTGCCGTCCTGGCTGTGGCGCTCGGTGCCCGACACCGACGCGCTGGCCGCCCTCCCCGAGACCGAACGCTACGGCAGCGAGCGCTCCGCCAAGCAGGTGTTCGACCGCCTCGCCGGCTGCTGGACCTATTGGGGCTGGAAGGGCAACTACTTCTCGTCGGAAGAGGACGCGGTCGCGTTCTATGACGAGCTGCGCTTCATGCTCGCCAAGCAGATGGTCGCGCCGAACTCGCCGCAATGGTTCAACACCGGCCTGCACTGGGCCTATGGCATCGATGGCCCCGGCCAGGGCCATTATTACGTCGACTACAAGACCGGCAAGCTGACCAAGTCGAAATCTTCCTACGAGCATCCGCAGCCGCATGCCTGCTTCATCCAGGGCGTCGAGGACGACCTCGTCAATGACGGCGGCATCATGGATTTGTGGGTGCGCGAGGCGCGCCTGTTCAAATATGGCTCCGGCACCGGCTCCAACTTCTCCAGGCTGCGCGGCGAAGGCGAGAAGCTGTCGGGCGGCGGCCGCTCGTCCGGCCTGATGAGCTTCCTCAAGATCGGCGACCGCGCTGCGGGCGCCATCAAGTCGGGCGGCACCACCCGCCGCGCCGCCAAGATGGTCGTGGTCGACGCCGACCATCCGGACATCGAGGCCTATATCGACTGGAAGGTGAAGGAGGAGCAGAAGGTCGCAGCCCTCGTCACCGGCTCCAAGATCAACCAGAAGCACCTCAAGGCCGTGATGAAGGCCTGCGTCAATTGCGAGGGCTCCGGCGACGACTGCTTCGACCCCGAGAAGAACCCGGCGCTGCGCCGCGAGATCAAGCTCGCGCGCCGCGCTTTGGTGCCCGACAACTACATCAAGCGGGTGATCCAGTTCGCCAAGCAGGGCTATAAGGACATCGACTTCCCGATCTACGACACGGATTGGGATTCGGAAGCCTATCTGACGGTGTCCGGCCAGAACTCCAACAATTCGGTGTCGCTGAAGGACGACTTCCTGCGCGCGGTCGAGACCGATGGCGATTGGAGCCTGATCGGCCGCACCAACAAGAAGGTCGTGAAGACGCTGAAGGCGCGCGACCTCTGGGAGAAGATCGGCCACGCCGCCTGGGCCTCGGCCGATCCCGGCCTGCACTTCAACACGACGATGAACGACTGGCACACCTGCAAGGCGTCCGGCGACATCCGCGCGTCCAATCCGTGCTCGGAATACATGTTCCTGGACGACACCGCGTGCAATCTGGCCTCGGCCAATCTGCTGACCTTCTACAACACCGAGACCAAGCATTTCGACGTCGGCGCCTATGAGCATCTCTGCCGGCTCTGGACCGTCGTGCTCGAGATCTCCGTGCTGATGGCGCAGTTCCCGTCGAAGGCGATCGCCGAGCTGTCCTACGAGTTCCGCACGCTCGGCCTCGGCTATGCCAATATCGGCGGCCTGTTGATGACCATGGGCCTGTCCTATGACTCGAAGGAGGGCCGCGCGCTGTGCGGTGCCCTGTCGGCGATCATGACCGGCATTGCCTACAAGACCTCCGCCGAGATGGCCGGCGAGCTCGGCCCCTTCCCCGGCTACAAGAAGAACGCCGCGCATATGCTGCGCGTCATCCGCAACCACCGCCGTGCCGCCAAGGGCGAAGCGACCGGCTATGAGGCGCTGTCGGTCAACCCGGTGCCGCTCGATCACGCTCATTGCCCGCAGGTCTCGCTGGTCAGCCACGCCATCCAGGCCTGGGACGACGCGCTGGCGCTCGGTGAGGTCAATGGCTATCGCAACGCCCAGGTCACCGTGGTCGCCCCCACCGGCACGATCGGCCTGGTGATGGATTGCGACACCACCGGCATCGAGCCTGATTTCGCGCTGGTGAAGTTCAAGAAGCTGGCCGGCGGCGGCTACTTCAAGATCATCAACCGCGCGGTGCCCGCGGCGCTGCGCGTGCTCGGCTATCGCGAGAGCGAGATCGCCGAGATCGAGGCCTATGCGGTCGGTCACGGCTCGCTGTCGAACGCCCCCGGCGTCAACGCCACGACCTTGAAGGCCAAGGGTTTCACCGACGAGGCCATCGCCAAGGTCGAGAAGGCGCTGCCAACCGCCTTCGACATCAAGTTCGTGTTCAACAAGTGGACGCTGGGCGAGGACTTCATCGTCAAGCAGCTCGGCGTCTCCGCGGACGCGATCGCCGCCCCGAATTTCGAGCTGCTGTCGGCCATCGGCTTCACCAAGCGCGAGATCGAGGCCGCCAACGTGCACATCTGCGGCGCTATGACGGTCGAGGGCGCCCCGCATCTGAAGGCCGAGCATTATGCGGTGTTCGATTGCGCCAATCCCTGCGGCAAGATCGGCAAGCGCTACCTCTCGGTCGAGAGCCACATCCGCATGATGGCGGCGGCGCAGCCGTTCATCTCGGGCGCGATCTCCAAGACCATCAACATGCCGAACGACGCCACGGTCGAGGACTGCAAGGCGGCGTATCTGCTCTCATGGAAGCTCGCGCTGAAGGCCAACGCGCTCTACCGCGACGGCTCGAAACTGTCGCAGCCGCTCAACTCGCAGCTCATCGCTGACGACGAGGACGAGGACGATGCGGTCGAGTCCTTCTACGAGAAGCCGATGGCCGCGCGCGCCACGCAGGTCTCGGAGAAGATCGTCGAGAAGCTGGTCGAGCGCATCGTGGTGATGCGCGAGCGCGAGAAGATGCCGGATCGCCGCAAGGGCTACACCCAGAAGGCGGTCGTCGGCGGCCACAAGGTGTACTTGCGCACCGGCGAGTATGATGACGGCCGCCTCGGCGAGATCTTCATCGACATGCACAAGGAGGGCGCGGCGCTGCGCTCCTTCATCAACAACTTCGCCATCGCGGTGTCGCTGGGTCTCCAGTACGGCGTGCCGCTGGAGGAGTATGTCGACGCCTTCACCTTCACCCGCTTCGAGCCGGCCGGCCCCGTCCAGGGCAACGACTCGATCAAATACGCGACGTCGATCCTCGACTACGTGTTCCGCGAGCTCGCCGTCAGCTACATGTCGCGCTTCGACCTCGCCCATGTCGACCCGTCCGAAAGCAATTTCGACGCGCTCGGCCGCGGCGTCGACGAAGGCAAGCCATCGGAGGACGGCCCGAGCCAGCAGGCCGCGAAATACGTCTCGCGCGGCCTGACCCGCTCCCGCACCGACAACCTCGTGGTGATGCGTGGCGGCTCCTCGTCACCCTCCCCTGCAGGGGGAGGGTCGATCGGAAACTCCGCTTCCGATCGGGGTGGGGTGAATCTCACCGCCCTCTCCCATGCCCGCGCCGGCGATTCCATCGACGGCGCCGTCGCCCTGAAGCAGGAGCCACAGCACGACCTCTCGCCCACCGAGAAGCTCGAGGCCCTGCAATGGAGCAAGGCCGGCACGGCGAACACGCAAGTCGCCTCCAAGGCCGAACGCCGCGCCGAAGCCAAGGCCAAGGGCTACGAAGGCGAGATGTGCTCGGAGTGCGGCAACTTCACGCTGGTGCGGAACGGCACCTGCATGAAGTGTGATACGTGCGGCAGCACGACGGGGTGCAGCTGATAGCAATTGGCTGTTACTATCGTGTATTTCTCGACGGATCTGCGCAGCAGAGCAAATGACAGCTGCGCAGATCCGGCAAATACGCAACGATGACTTTAAAGATGGCGAACAAACTCTTTCACGTCTTCATCAGCTCGACATACGCTGACCTTCAGGAGGAACGTCAGCGCATAAGCGAAGCCCTTTCGAAAGCTGGTCACGTTCCTGAAGGAATGGAACTATTTCCAGCGTCAAGCCAGAAGCAGTTCGATTTTATTAAGCGCATAATCGATCGCTGTGACTACTACGTGATCGTCTTGGCCGGCCGGTATGGTAGCACCCTCCCAGACGGAAAGAGCTTCACCCAACTGGAATACGAGTACGCTCTTCAAAAAGAGCTACCTACACTTGCATTTCTGAGATCGGACTTAAATCAGCTTACCGTAGCGAAAGTCGAAGCTGATGCAGAAAAATCTCGACGCCTTGATGAACTCCGAAAACGTATCGAACAAAGCAGTTTAGTCGATTATTGGACCGCCCCCGACCAACTGGCCACGAAAGTAGTCGCAGCGATTGCACAAGAAGTCGCGGCAAATCCCGGAATTGGCTGGATTAGAGGCGACAGAGCAGCTTCTGATGAACTGCTTAACGAAATAAACGATCTTCGCAAGGTCAACGACGAACTAAGGAGCGCACTAGCCCAAGCGCAACCACGCATCTCAGTCCCCAATCTAGCTAAGCTCACCGATACATTTGAGATTCATTACGAATACAAAACCAACCGCTCGGACCTTAAAAGAAGCTCGACTATAAAACTCACTTGGCAAGAAATTCTAGCGATCGTCGGGCCAGGGCTGAGAACGACATCGAATACGTCGGCAGTCCATACGGCACTTGACAGTTACCTGAAGGATGTCGCGCGTCATTCTTATAGTTTTGTATCGTTTTCAACGACGGACAAGAAGCGGATTCTCAACCAACTTGAGCTACTAGGCTATGTGAAAGGCACCATCTACAATCTTCAAGGCGGCGGACAAGGCCTATTCTACCAACTTACCAGCAACGGCGTTGCGGAAGTTGTTCGACTAAACGCCGTCGTTTCAAATACATTGGAAAACACTGAGAGCGTAGAACGGATTGGCGAAGCGTAATCCGCCGGTTGGCCGGACGTGCACCTCCACCTCTTCTCCGATCTCCACGCCGACATGGCCGACATCAAGCCGATCGAGCCCCTGCCTGGGGTCGATGTGGTCGTCGTCGCCGGCGATGTCTGCGAGGGGGCGGTGAACGGGTTTGCGCGGCTGCGCGGGATCGTGGCCGAGGACGTGCCGATCGTCATGGTGATGGGCAACCATGAATACTATCACCGCACCTACCCCGAGGAGCTGAAGCTGGCGCGCGCCGAGGCGGCGCGGTTCGGGTGCATCTGCTGGAGAACGACGCGGTCGTGCTCGCGGGCGTGCGCTTTGCGGGCGCGACGCTGTGGACCGACTATGCGATCTTCGGCGCCGGCTCCGAGGTCCACACCATGGCGGTCTGCCGCGACCGCATGAACGACCATCGCCGCATCACCTGGCGCAAACAGCCCTGGCTGCGCTTCCGGCCGCAGGAGGCGCTCGGCCTGCACCGGACCTCGCGCACCTGCTCACGGGTCTCCTGGAGACGCCGTTCGACGGCCCGACCATCGTCGTCACCCACCACGCCCCCGGCTGGGGCTCGGTCGCCGAGCGCTATCGCAACGACCGCGTCACCGCCGCCTACGCCTCCGATCTCTCGGCGCTGATCCTGGCCACCCAGCCGACGCTGTGGGTCCACGGAATTACGGTGACGCTGCACTTTACTGACTGATCCGCATTGTCTGACCTCATCCGGCATGACCGGGTTCAGACCCCGGCCATGCCGGACGATTCCCTCGCTCAGCGCAACCCGCCCGTCACGTGCAGCGTCTCACCGGTGACATAGGACGCATCATCCGAGGCGAAGAACGCGACGGCGGCGGCGATCTCCTCGGCCTTGCCGACGCGGCCGAGCGGCGTGGTGGATTCGATCCATTTGCGCATGTCGCCCTCGTGCAAGCCAGCCGCGACGACGCCTTCGGTCACGATCATGCCGGGATTGACGGTGTTGACGCGGATCTTGCGCGGCGCGAGCTCCTTGGACAGCACCGCGGAGATCGCGTCGACCGCCGCCTTGGTCGCGCTGTAGACGGCGGTGTTCGGCGGCGTCAGCGTCGAGACGCCGGAGGAGATGTTGACGATGCTGCCGCCCGCCGGATTGAAATGCCGCGCGGCTTCCTGCGACACCAGCAACAGGCCGAGCACGTTGAGATCGAACTGGCTGTGGAAATGCTCCGGCGTGATGCCGTCCAGCGGCGCGAAGGCGTAGACGCCGGCATTGTTGACGAGGATGTCGATCGGGCCGAATGCCTTGACGGTCTCGGCGACCACGCCCTTCACCTGGCCGGTATCGGTCAAATTGCCGCCGACGGCGACCGCCTTGCCGCCCTTGGCGGCGATCGCGGCCACCACGCGTTCAGCGCCCGCTTTGCTGGCGCTGTAATTGACGGCGACCGCGGCGCCTTCCGCCGCCAGCCGCGCCGCGATCTCGGCGCCGATCCCCTTGGATGCGCCGGTCACCAGCGCCACCTTGCCTTCGAGTCTCCTGGTCATCTTGCTCTCCTTGCGCCGCGGCGCTCATTCAATTGTTCAGAACTAGTGAACTATTGAACCGGCGCAAGGGCGTCGCTATATGATTTTTCATGGCGCCCTTGTTTCACCCCTCGCGGGAGGACATCACATTGGCCGGCGTGCTCTCGGCGCTGGCCGATCCGATGCGGCTGCGCATCGTCAAGAGCCTGATGCAGCAGAACGACTGCATGTCCTGTATCGAGGCCGCGCCCTGCCCCGATATTCCCAAATCGACGCTGTCGAACCATTTCCGGATCCTGCGCGAGGCCGGCCTGATCCAGACCACCAAAAAAGGCGTCGAACACCGCAACGTCGTGCGCGAGGCCGACATCAACGCCCGGTTTCCGAAGCTGCTGAAGACGATCGTCGGCTATGCCGAGTAACCGCAGCGGAGAGCGTGCCAAGGCGCGCGGCTGACCAGCCGCCCGGCTTTTCACCCTCGCATGTCATGCATCGTCATTGCGAGCGAAGCGAAGCAATCCGGGGCCGGCAAAGACTCTGGATTGATGAGCTCCGCGCGCAACAACGGAGACAGGTCGCGGTCGCGCCGCCGCTACTTCTCCTCCTCCATCGTCACCGCCACGGCGCCCACCGCCGACAGGCGGACCTTGCCGCCTTCGATGTCCGCCACGAGGCCCTTGTCGATGAAGTGATGATGCCCCTTGTGGCTGCCCTCGCCGCTGTCCTTCCTGGTCAGCTTGATGCGGTTGCCTTCGACGCGGTCGACGGTGCCGACATGCGCGCCGTCGGCGCCGATGACTTCCATGTGTTCCCTGATGTCCTGCATCATGGAGCGCTCCGTGGCTGATGCTCTGGGTCGAGTTGCGTCAACCGGCGGATCGGGCATGGGTTCCTTGCGACGCCTGCGCAACACGGAGGCGTGGACCGGCCCCGCCACGCGCGGAGAGGCCATGCGCATGAACGCCGATTTCCAGCGTCGTCTCAAGCTGATTTGCCCTGTCCAGCACTTCGGCAAACACTAAACCTATTTCGCCGTTACCGAATTCGTGATTGTCTGGCGGCATCCCGGCCCGCCGAGAGGGGCGCATCGCGATCGTCACGAGACGTGGGGCCGGAGATGCGGTGGCCGTGGACGGGCTGCAGCGGGCGTGGTGCTCGCCGACGAACAGCCATTTGCGGACGTGAACACGCGTGGTCCTGGCGCCCCAAGGCTGGCACCCCGAGGCTGGCGCCAAATCCGCGGGGGATGATGATCCCGCTGATGACGGTGGCTACAAGCCGGACACCGGGGAGCGCGCCATAAGCGTGAAAACCATCGCGGGGAATGCCGAGAGGCCATGGGCGCGGCCGGCGCCCGGCATTCCCCGCGCCCTCTTCTCACGAGGGGCAATTCGGAGCACGCCTCGGCGCCGCGGGACCGCTTTCCTTTGTCAGCCTGCGCTGATCCGCCCACGCCGCTGTTTGTCAATGTCAGGACGAGGTGAGGACGGCCCGCGCGACGTGTCGCCTCAGGCGCGACGCACCGTGCCGAGGAAGCCTTCGACGGCCACGCGGAAGCGGTCGGCGTCATCGGACATCCGGCGCACCGAGGCGACCATCGCCGCGCCCGCATTGCCGGTCTGGCGGTTGAGGGCCGCGACCGAGCCGATCGTGTCGGTGACGGCGCGGGTGCCCTGCGCCGCCTGCTGGAAGTTGCGCGAGATCTCGGTGGTGGCGGCGCGCTGCTGCTCCACGGCCGCCGCGATCGCCGCCATCTTCTCGTCAATGCCGGAGATGTTGTGACTGATGGCGCGGATCGCCTCGACCGACTCGCCGGTCGCAGCCTGGATCTCGCCGATCTGCCGGGTGATGTCGTCGGTTGCGCTCGCGGTCTGCGCCGCGAGGTTCTTGACCTCGCCGGCGACGACGGCAAAGCCGCGGCCCGCCTCGCCGGCGCGCGCCGCCTCGATGGTCGCGTTCAAGGCCAGCAGGTTGGTCTGGCTGGCGATCGCGGTGATCATCTTGACCACCTCGCCGATGCGGTTGGCGGCGCGGTCCAGCATTTCCACGGTGGCGTTGGTCTGGGCCGCCTTCTCCACCGCCTGGCGCGCCTCGGCGGCCGAGGCCTGCACCTGCGCCGCGATCTCGGAGACCGACGCGGTCAGTTCCTCGGTGGCAGCAGCGATGGTCTCGAGATTGGTGGTCGCGGTCTCCGCGGCGCTGGCGACGGCGGCGGTCTGATCGGTGGATTCGTCGACCAGCTTGCGCACGTCGCTGGCGCTGGTATCGAGCTGGCCGGTGGAGGTGCTCATGCTGACGATGACCGCCTGCACCGTGTCGTCGAAGCTCCGGCAGGCGCTGTCGATCGCCTGCGAGCGCTCCAGCCGCTTGCCCTGGTCGAGCTCGCGCTCGCGGGCCAATTGCTCGGCGGTGGCGGCGCTTTCACGCAGGCCCTCGAGCGCGGCGGCCATCGCGCCGAACTCGTCGGCATGAGCAAATTGCGGCACCGGCGTCTGGTAGTCGCGCTGGCCGATGCGCTGGATCGCCTGCATCAGCGCGCCGACCGGGCGCACCAGGCGGACGCGCACCGCACGCAGCGCGGCGCCCGCGACCAGCAGCGCGGTGATGAAGGCGATCGACTGCACGATCAGGCTGCTCAAGGCGGCCGCCTTGATCGCCTCGGCGCGCGCGATCGAGGCGTCGAGCGCGGTCATGCCGATATTGATGATGCCCTGGAACGGGCCCTGGCAGAATGCATTCCACTCCGGCGCCGGCATCGCCGGCTTGCCGCTGCCGTCGAAGCTTTTGGCGAGCTGGTCCATGCGCTGATGCGCCGCCTCGACCTCGGCGCGCGAGGTCTTGACCACGGCGGCGAGATCCGCGCCGCCGGCGCCCGCCAAGAGGTCGTCGAGACTGGACCAGCCGGCCGCGACGGTGCCGCGCCATTGCGCGATCGAGGCCTTCTGGGCGTCGTCGAGCGGCTTGGAGCTGTTGATGTTGGGCCGCATCGCCGAGCATTGCAGGCCATAGCGGTCGCGCACCTGCCAGGCCAGGCGGCGCGCCTGGACCATCTTGGCGATCGTCGGATCGGTCATCCAGGCGCGGTTGGAGACGGCCAGCGAAGCCGCGTTGGCGGCATCCAGCGTCTTGGTCATCGCGTCATACCAGGGCTGAGTGCGGCTCAGCACACGCTCGGCGCGCGGCTTGGCGGCCTCGTCGAACAGCAGCCGGAACTGCGGCTGCGTTGCCTCCCAGCTCGCTTTCAGCCGGCTGATCAGTTCATCGCGCTCGGGCATGTCGACGCCGGCCAGCGCCGCGAGGATGCCGTCATAGCCCTTGGCCTCGACGCCCTGATACTCCGTGAGCCTGGCGCGCGGATCGTCCTCGCTGAGCAGCACGCTCTGCATGTCGCCGCGGCGGGCGCGCATCACCAGCACGTTCTGGAAGATCGCCTTGTCGGCCGCCGTGAGCTGCTCCGTCGCGACGCTTTCGCGGTAGCGGCCGGCAGCGCCGCTCATCAGGATCGCCGTGGACACCAGGATGCCCGCCGCCAGCACCGACAACAACACCATCAGCAGGGTACTGACCGAATTCCTCATCGCGCACCGCCTTACCGCAGAAAGTGGCAGCATGACCCATTTGCGCAAATTCTTCCTTAACCATGGACCGGCACACCCCTGCCCGAGGTCCCGCCTTGCCGAACGTTCCTGCTCGACGTCCACAAACCGCGCGCAAGCCGCGCCGCGCCCAAGGCCGGCTGGCTCAAGGCTGGCGCGCCCTGCGCCGCGATACGGGGCGATATGCTCAGCGCGGCGCATGCTGGTTGCTGCGGACGGCGGGCGCGACGCCGCGCTGGCTGAAGCTGACCGTCGGGGTCGCATTGGCGCTCGGCGTCCTCGCGCTCGCCAATCTCGCCTATCACGTCGTGCGCAAGCCGACCGAGCTGTTCGTCGTGACCGGCCACGCGCTCGACAAGGAGCCGGAGGAGACGTGGCGGCAATATGGCTCGCTGTTTCGCGAGAGCGCAACACGGGCGATCACCCCGGAGCTGCTCGCCGCGCTGGCACAGACCGAAAGCTCCGGCAACCCGGTGGCGAGGACCTATTGGCGCTGGCGGCTCGCCTGGAACCCGTTTGCGCTGTATCAGCCGGCCTCGAGCGCCGTGGGCCTGTTCCAGATGACCGATGGCGCCTTCGCCGACGCCGCCCGGTTCTGCATCCGGGATCACGAGGTCACGGCAGACGATTGCGGATCTCCGAGCCTGTGGATCCGCGCCTGGCCCGTGCATGCGGTGGCCCTCACGGTGATTTCGCTCGACCGCCAGGTCGCCGCGGTGCTCGCGCGGCAGCCCACCGCAAAGCCGACCGCGCAGCAGAAACAGGATCTCGCGGCCGTCATCCATCTCTGCGGCGCCGGCCCTGCCGCGGGCTTCGCCCGGCGCGGCTTCAAGCCCGAAGATGGCGAGCGCTGCGGCGACCATTCGGTCGCGAGCTATCTCGCCAAGGTCAACGCGATGAAGAAGCTGTTTCAGAAACTTGCAGCAGGTCAACGGACCTGAATGGGCATGGCATCGGCGGAAGCGCTGCACGCCCGGTTCCGCGTTAAGCACGTCGCATGCGCGGCTGTGGTCAAGCCCCGCGCGTTAACACATTGGCAACGAACTGCCGCGCATTTTCAGGGTCCCATTCATGTAGGAGTCACCATGTCAGAGATCGGCATTCCCGGCGCGCGCATCCGGTCCTTCGTCGAGCGCATCGAGCACCTCGATGGCGAGTTGGCGGAGCTGAACGAGCAGAAGAAGGAAGTGTTCGCCGAGGCCAAGGGCGAGGGCTTCGACGTCAAGATCCTGAAGGAGATCATCAAGCTGCGAAAGCAGGACCAGGACGAGCGCGACGAGCACGAGACGCTGCTCGACACCTATCTGCGCGCCATGGAAGCGGCAGAGACCGAACCGGCCAAGGCCCCCGAACGCAAGGCGGCGTGACGGGCGCTGGCGCGACCAGCAGATTGTCGACAACGACAGCGCGCGACGCCTCGGCAACGCGCGCTGCGACTGCGGGCCAGGCGCGATTTTCCTTGCCCGGTTCCATCCGAGCCTCTAACGCTGCCCCCGCTTCTGCCAGCGCCCGAGGATGACATGACCGACGCGACGATCTGCCCGCAATGCCGCTCCGAACACGCCTACCAGGACGGCGCGCTGTGGGTCTGTCCGGAATGCGGTCACGAATGGAGCGGTGATGCGGTTGTCGCCGCGGAGGATGAGACGAGCATTCGTGACGCCAACGGCAACGTGCTCGCGGATGGCGACAGCGTCATCGTCATCAAGGACCTCAAGGTGAAAGGCTCGTCCTCGGTGGTGAAAGGCGGCACCAAGGTGCGCAACATCCGCCTGCAGGAGGCGAGCGACGGCCACAACATCGCGTGCAAGATCGACGGCATCGGCCAGCTGAATCTGAAGTCGGAGTTCGTGCGCAAGGCATGACATGCCGCCCCCTTCACATGCGCGCTCCCGGAACATTCGGCACGTCGCCGCGTTCGGATCGACAACGGGAGGATGGCCATGCTGACGGACGACCAGATCGCGACACTCGCAGATATCGGCCAGGCAATCGCTTTCTCGCCTGATCGCCAGGACGAACTGGACGGCCTGATTCGCGAAGGCTACGTCGCCAAGGACGGCGACATCTACGAGCTGACCGCGAAAGGTCAGAAAGTCCTGACCGATCGCGGCGCCGGCCTCAACGAGGCCTGAGACGCGCGGCAGCGCCGGGTTTGAAGACTTGCGAGCCTTGGAATCAAGCCCTGGAATAGCGGTATCCCGGCCCTCGGCGGCATTCCGGCCCAACCGCCACTCGACTGCGCAAACGCTGCCCGTTCTTTGGCATCGGTAAAATTCGAGGATGCGCGCGCAGCCGGACACGCATGTGGCGATGACGCTCACATCGCGAACTCATCAGCAGCATACCGAACGGCATTGTGAAACCTGCGTGATGTCGCTCGGGATTCGTCACGCTTGTGTAGCGATCAAGTAACATCCGCAACGATCCGTCCCGTAGCAACCCGGCCCACCATCATAACTTGGCATGAACTCTGCTTTCGCGATCCTTACCGGGTCCCACTCTATGGAGGCAGAATCAACGTGCTCGTCACTCTCGTCGCAATGCTCTGCAACGGCCAGCTCTGCATGGAGAAGGTTGTCACGAATAGCGAGATGTCCGGCATCACGATGACGTCGTGCGCGGTCAGTGCACAGATCGGAATCGCCGACTGGATGTCCAAGGGTCCATATCACGAGTGGCGCCTGCAGGGTTACAAGTGCGTCGCCGGCAAGTACGTGCCGAAGACCCACGCCTGATCGGCTGGCTGGCGGGCGGTCGACCGTGCCTGCGCGGCACGCGCCGCCGCGGTCGACCGCTCGGACCACCACCTGTCGAATGTTCGACGCAGGCGGCGTCATGTTTGGAACGCGCCTGGACAAAGAACGAGCCGTTTGCGTGAAAATCGGCCCGGATCCCGTCCTGATCGATGCTTTCGGCACCTTTGCGGATGGCCCACTTCCTGCAATGTCCGCCTGGCTAAACAGGGGATGGGATCATGCCGTTCTATAGCTTCCACTGCGCCAATTGCGCTGCAGACGTCGAGTTGTTGATCGGAATATCCGAACGACCGGTGTGCCCGGGCTGCGGCGGCCGCAAGCTCACCCGGCTGCCGTCGCTGCCCGCCCCTCCGGCCCGCAGCCCCGGCCTGATCAGGGCCGCGCGCGCACAGGCGGCTCGCGAGGGACATCTCAGCAATTTCAGCCGCGCCGAACGGAAGAAGCGCTGACGGCCCGAGCCGGCGGTGTAACGTCAATCCGACGTGATCTGCACGTCCGGCACGTCGTCCTCTGGGTCGTCGATGTCGAGGCCGTCCTCCTCGTCGAGATCGATGCCGGACAGGCAGACATCACCATCGTCGATCACCAGCTTGATCGCGGCCAGAGCCGAGCCCTGGCACGGCCCGATGAAGCATTTTCCGGTGTCGAGGTCGAAGCGCGCGCCGTGCTGGCCGCAGACCAGGAAATTGCCTTCCTCATCCATGAACTCGCCGGCGCGCTGATCGAGACGGGCGCCCTGGTGCGGGCAGGCATTCTCAAAGCCGTAGAAATGATTGCCTTTGCGGGTGACCAGGATCGGCCACGGCTTGGCGGTACCGTCCGGCTCCCGGCGCTGGAGAACGAAGCCCCGTGCGCCGCCATCGTCCACCTCATAGGTCGCACAGATTGCAAACAGCGTCTCCATCACCGGCCTCCTATGGCGGGTCCCCGACATCGTGGCGCCACGCTGTCGAAGCGCAGCAAGCGGCATGCCAGCCGGTCGCCGGAGCCCCTCCGTCCTCACCCCATGGGCAGGCCGAGCCTGCCGATGCCGGGGAATTTGAGCGCCGGCCGGCGCACATCCACGCCGAGAACGCCACCGAGGACGTTCAGCTCAAGTCCTTCGATCCACCCCACGGTGACGCCGAGATAGCCTCCCAAAGACACGAACAGACCGGTGCCAGAGGCGGTGCGCCCCCACCACCCCGCATAAGGAAAGTCCTTGCCGATCGCGGTCGGCGGCAGCACCGCGTTCAGCTCCGGCACGGCGTTCAGCGCGGCCTGGACGAAGGTGTTCGAATTCGGCCCCGGCCAGGCGTTGTAGTCGCCATAGGCACGGAAACGATAGGTCTCGATCACATTGCGGATCTTCGGAATCACGCGCTGGGCTTCGTTGCCATCGACGGCCAGAACCGTCTCCGGCACAGCTCCGAACCAGCGCCCATCGGGAGCGAAACCATCGACGCGGATCGGTTCGCCCCACGCCGTGTAGTCATAGCGCGTATAGCGTGGCGCGCCCTTCTCCTTGACGACGATCCAGGTATGGACCGCGAAGATGCCGCGCCACCGCACTGTGCGCGCAGCGAACACGCGCACCAGCGCATCGGCCTGTTCGGCCGGAGAGGGGAGCAATCCCGCACTAGACCGATCGGCGCTTTGCCAGTTGCCGCGGCGATCATCGCGCAGATAGTTCGCGGCCGAGAGGGACAAGGGGGCGATAATGAGCAGCAGGAAGACGAGCACGAGCTTTTTCACGACGGACGAGTTGCTGGAGATCCGGAGGATGACCCTCATGTAGTCGTCCTCGCGGCTTCTGCCACTGCCGCAGTGACCCATCAGCCTGATCCAGACATGCGGAACCGGCTTCCAAAGCGAGCGACCTGAAACTGTGAGAACGGTGATGGGCGCCGAGCTCTCGCAACGGCTAAAGCCGCAAAGTCACGCAGGGCCCCGTCTCACGGCGCTCCATTGCCGGAGAGAATCTGCGCCACCCCGCCGAATCCGCGGCGAAATGCATCGTCGAACGTCACGCCGCGGAGCTGCCAATGATGCTGCTGTCCGTCGGCGTCGAGCTGCCACTGGGCGATCCAGCCGAGCTCGCGGTCGTCCCATGCCAGTTGCCCAAACAGCCTGACCTGAACGCCGGGTAACACGGCCCCGAGGCTCGCCGGGGTCGGAGCGCCCTGATCGGCACGGCCAGAGCTGGCCGTCGCGAGCTCTGACGCCGTGGGCAGAGCGATGTCGAGGCCGCGTTTGGCCGCGGCCGCACGCAGCGCGTCACGCTGCAGATCGGAGCGCCGATCATCCGCGGCGACAAGAAAGCGGCTGCCGCCGTAATTCATCGCGACGATCGTGGCGACGACCGGACGCGCCGCAAGCCATGGCTTGGTCGCCAAGGTCCCCAGCAGAGCGTCGATCTTGGCGTGATCGAACGAGACCGTGAGATCGTAGGAACGATCGCGCGTGCCCTGCTCATCGTGCTTCGGCTTCCCTGCCTTCTGGTCGTGATAGTCGAAGCCGGTGACGAAGTCGCCGGCCCGCGCCTTGAACGGCGTCAAGCGGGCGTCTCCGCCGAGCTGATAAGCGCCCGACACCTTGATCAGCACGTCTTCCAGACAGGCGGAAAACGCGACCTCACGGTTGTCCGGCCCCTGGCCGGTCACAATCGTCTGAGCGCGGTAGAGATCTTCGGTCCCCGCGCTGGCGCCATGGCAGAGACCGACGATCAGCCAGAGGCCAAGGCTCCAGGCGACATATCGCAGCACGCTATCCCGCGATCGCATCTCGTCCTCAGCTCAGCACGGATGCGCTATTTCTGGCGGTCGAGCTTGATGATCGTTTTGGTGTTGCCGTCCGACGTGGAGAATGTGACGCGATCGCCGGCGTGAACGTCCTCGACCATCGCATTGTCCTTGACCTTGAATTCCTCCGCCGTCGCCGCGGCAGCCGCGCCCACGGTTCCATTCTGAACGCGCTTGATGGCAATCGTTCCATTCAGACGATTGATGCCGGTCACCACGCCGGCAGCGCCCTGCTCCGCAGCAAGGACAGGCAGACTCCACGCGAGAACCGCGGCCGTGGCCAGGGTGATGGTTGCTGTCTTCATCGCTGTTCTCCTGCTGTGATATTCGCGGCAGACAAGACGCCACGAATCCCTTTGGTTCCGTCGATCACTTTGTACGTCTGCAGTGTAACCGCGGATGAACGCGGCTGTTTGACGCGCCGCAAACGTTCATCTTTGTGGCGTTCATTTGTGACGCTCGCTGCGCAAGCATTCTCCCCACCAACATCACCGCGATTCACGATCCGGCTGCCGGAGACTGCCAAGACCGGGATCGGCAATCGCCTTGCCGCGCCTATGTAGTTATCCGCGTATGATTTGTCATCGCCAGGCACCAAGTTCGATGGCATGCGGCGCGATGTGCTGATCAGCGCTGTAACGCCGGGTTCATCATTGCGTCATCATGCGCCTTGACAGCGTCTGCGAGCGGGAGGACGATCGTGTCGCTGCTCGTCTGCAGTGCGCTTTCTGTAGTGGCCGTGAGTGACAGATCAGCCATCGCGGATTGACGGCGAACCGACGTGGCGGGAGGTCCAATGACTCCACCTCAGTACCGACTCCGCTGAGTGCGACGGCATCGCTTCGGACCGTCGCATAGCGGCAAATTCACGAACGGCACGCCGGGGCTCGGCTTAGAGGGCTGCATCAGCGAGGCATGGCCCCTTGCCGACCCGGCGTTGGCCGTCGGCTCGACCAATGCCATTGGTGAATATCAACTGTAGCTTTTATCGGCCGCAATCGGTGCCCTTGCGAAGGCTGCAGTTGTGGTGCGGCGCAGGATGCCGGGTGCGCATGTCACCGCAAGATTGATCATCGCCGACGCATCGCTTCCTGCAACTGCCAAATCAACCGATCTGCAATCAGAATGGTTTTGAGGACCAGCTTCCGCGGCATTTCGGCGCGACAGCGGGAGCGACCCGCTGCGCGCAATGCTGCGGCCAATCGCAACTACTTGCTGTAGTCGTAGAAGCCCTTGCCAGTCTTGCGGCCCAGCTGGCCTGCCGCCACCATTTCCTTCAACAGTGGCGCCGGGCGATATTTCGGATCGTTGAAGCCGTTGTAGAACACTTCCATCACCGACAGCATCGTATCGAGCCCGATCAGGTCCGCCAGCGCAAGCGGGCCGATCGGATGATTGCAGCCGAGCTTCATGCCCTCGTCGATGTCGGCGGCGGTGGCGATCCCCTCAGAATAGGCAAAGATCGCCTCGTTGATCATGGGGCACAGAATGCGGTTGACGGCGAAGCCCGGACTGTTCTTCGCGGTGATCGCGACCTTGCCGATCCGTTTGGCGAAATCGGCAGCGGCCGCATGCGTGGCATCGGACGTCTGCAAGCCGCGGATCAGTTCGAGCAGCGCCATCATCGGCACCGGGTTGAAGAAGTGCATGCCGATGAAGCGGTCGGGCCGGTCCGTCGCGGTCGCCAGCTTGGTGATCGAGATCGACGACGTGTTGGTGGCGATCAGCGCCTCCGGCTTCAGGCCCGCGCAGAGATCCCTGAGGATCTTGAGCTTGAGCTCCTCGTTCTCCGTTGCAGCCTCGATGACGAGATCGCAGCTCGCCAGCTTCGCCTTGTCCGTGGTGCCGGTGATGAGCGACAGCGCCTTGTCCTTGTCGGCGGCGGTCATCTTGTCCTTCTTGACCAGACGATCGAGGCTCGAGCCGACTGTCGCGAGCCCGCGCGCCACCGCCTGCTCGGAAATGTCCACCATCACGATCGGTACGCCCGCGGCCGCGCAGACCTGCGCGATGCCGTTGCCCATGGTGCCTGCTCCGATGATGCCGACTGTCTCAATCATTGCTCATGCCTCTCTCAGGTCGTCCGGGCGACGCCGCCCGCGCTCGCCTGCTGCTTAACAGGCTATCGCATCAGCGGGTAGACCCTCGCCAGGCGCATCGCTGCGACCGCGAGCCAGTCAAACATGCGCCGGCTGACCTTCTCCCACCCGGCGGAAGGCATCGCGGATCTCCGACAGCAGGGTTTGCACGCGGGCCAGATTGGCCCGCGCTGTCGGCACCAGGGCCTTGACCCAGAGGTCCGGCAGCAACGCCTCCGGGAGCACCTCGATCAGCGCTCCGCTTCGCAGCCCTGGGGCCACCACCTTGCGCGAGACCACCGCAATGCCGCCACCGGCACTCAGGGCTTCCACCAGCAGCCCGTTATTGTTGGTCAACAGGCGCGGCCGTACCGCGACGGTGGTCAGACCGCTCTTGCCGTCGAAGGTCCAAACCGACCCCATCGGCGTAAACACCAGACAATCGTGATCGGCGAGATCACGGATGTGGCGCGGCTGGCCACGCCGCGCGAGATAGGACGGCGCGGCACACAGCACACGTGGAAAGGCCAGCAGCGGCTCTTCGATGACGCCATGAAACGACGACGGCATCATCGTCAGCACGATGTCGAATCCCTCCTCGACCGGATTGACGGTGCGGTCGACCAGCACCGCCTCCAGGACGACGCGCGGATATTTGATCTGAAAGCTCGATAACAGCCGCGGCAGGTCGATCGCCATTGGCGACCCCGGTGCCTTGATGCGGATGTGGCCCTCGATCTCATGCGGCGATCGTTTCACGCCGGCAGCCATCTCGTCATATTCACGGACGATCTGCTGCATGGTCTCGAGATAGCGTTCACCGATCTCGGTGAGCTGCAGGCGCCGCGTGCTTCGTCGCAACAGCTTGCATTTCATCGACCATTCGAGGTGGCTCACCCGCTTCGTCACGACGGACGGCGCCAGCCCCAGCTGGCGGGCCGCTTCGGAGAAGCTTCCGTTCCGGGCCGTCGCCACAAAGGCCTTCATATTCAAAAGGCTATCGCTCATTTCATCCAATCCGGAAAAAATGTTCTGCCAAAATAGCCTATTCTCCCTCCTTTTCGAAGCAAATAGCTTGCAGCTGCAAACTGCTCCGGCTGTGGACGCGCCTCCAAGGTTGTGTCCGGGTCGGTCGCTCCGCCCAGAACGATTGGCCGCCGTCGGGCGGTTTGCACAAGCCGTCACCAAACGAACGGCAGAAGGGGAAGGAGACCATGAGCTCAACAGCGGTCATTGACGTCAGCGACGTCATCGAGCACCAGCGCCGCAACGCCCTGGTGCTCAAAGTCGTGACCCTATCCACCATCATGATGTGTCTCGACGGTTATGACCTGCACGCGATGGCGTTCGCGGCCCCGTCCCTCATCCGCAGCTGGGGCATCGACAAGGCCACGCTCGGCATCGTGTTCAGCGCCGGCGTGTTCGGCATTCTCGTCGGCGGGTTGATCTTCGGCTATCTCGGCGACCGCATCGGACGGCGTCTTTCGATCGTCGCGGCTACCGTGACTTTTGGCGGCTTCAGCCTGCTGACAGCGTGGGCCGGTGATCTGAACATGCTTATCGCGCTCCGCTTCCTCGCCGGCATCGGGATCGGCGGCCTTGCGCCGCTGTGCTTCTCGCTCAATCTCGAATATGTGCCGAGCCGTTATCGCGGCACCGTCGTCGCCATCATCATGCTCGGTTATGTCGCGGGCGGCAGTGCCGGCGGACTCATCGCCGCCTGGCTGGTGCCGCATCTCGGCTGGCCGATCGTGTTCTGGATCGGCGGCGTGCTGCCGCTGCTCGCCGCGATCGTCAGCTTCTTCAGCCTGCCGGAATCTATCAAGTTTCTCGTCGCGCAGGGCCGGCAACCCGACGAGGTCGCGCGCATCGTCAACCGCATCGCGCCCGGTCTCAACGCGCAACCGACCAGCCGCTTCGTGATCCGGGAGGACGAGCCCACCCCGGCCGGCAGCGGGCCGTTCGCGCGCCTGACCGCCTTGTTCGACGGCAGGCTCGCGGTCATCACGCCGCTGCTGTGGGTGGCCTATATCGCCAGCTCGATGACGATGTTCTTCCTCAACAGCTGGACGCCGATCCTGGCGGAAGCGTCAGGCTATTCGCCGGCGCAGGCTGCGTTCGGCCTGTCGATGTTCAGCCTCGGCGGCTCGGTCGGAGCCCTGCTCGCCGGCTGGGCGCTCGACCGCTTCGGCGTGCTTGCGATCGCCGCCGTCCCGATGATCGCCTGCCCGCTGGTTGCTTCGCTGGGGTTTGCCGGCTTCAGCGACGCGGGTTTCCTGACCGCGATGATGTGCGTCGGCTTCTTCGTCGTCGGCGGCCACCAGGGTCTGAACAGTGCCGTGGGGCAGTTCTATCCGAGCGCCAACCGCGCGACTGCCGTCGGCTGGGCGCTCTCGGTGGCCAAGATCGGCTCGATCGGCGGACCGTTGATCGCCGGGCTGCTGATCGCCCGGCATCTGCCGGCGTCGAGCCTGTTCGTGCTCGCGGCGCTCCCGCCCCTGGTCATGGCGTGCTGCGTCGTCTCGCTGGGGCTGTCGCAACGTCGCCGCAGCCTCGCAGCTCCTGAACCGGACAAGGTCGATCAGGCCGCGCCGGCCTGATCGCTGCAGCGCCGACACGTTCTCGTCAGATACGGAGCCGACCATGAGAATGCCCTATGGGGGTGCGATCGATTGCGACCTCCACGTTGCCGCACCGACCATCGCCGAGCTGCTGCCCTTCCTCGACGACTATTGGCGCGACCAGCTCGTCAACCGCGCCATCGACCGCATGCCGTTTGCGATGATGAGCTATCCGCCCAATGCGCCGATCAGCATGCGCGCCGATTGGCGCAGCACGCCGGCCGCCACGCCGCTCGAGACTCTGCGCGCACAAGCGCTCGATCCGTTCGGCGTCCAATGCGCCATCGTCAATGTCATCCATGGCTGCGTCGCGCTGCATCATGACGACATGGCCGCCGCGCTGTGCCGCGCGGTCAATGACTGGCTGCGTGTGCAATGGCTCGACCGCGAGCCGCGGCTGCGCGGCTCGATCCTGATCCATCCCCAGGACATCGCCCAGGCGGTGGCCGAGGTCGAGCGTCTCTCATCCGACAGCCGCTTCGTTCAGATCCTGATGCTGGCGATGGGCGAGCGGCCGCTCGGCCGGCGCGAATTCTTCCCGCTCTATGCCGCCGCGGAACGCCATGGGCTGGTCGTCGCCGTCCATGCCGGCAGCACCTATCGCTATGCGCCGACCATCGTCGGCTGGCCCTGCTATCAGTTCGAGGACTATGTCGCCCAGGCGCAGGCGTTCGAGAACCAGACCGTCAGCCTGATCGCCGAGGGCGTTTTCCAACAATTTACTAAGCTGAGATTCGTCTTCCTCGAATCCGGCGTCAGCTGGCTGCCGGTGACGATGTGGCGCACCGACAAGACTTGGCGCGGGGCTCGCCCCGAAACACCCTGGGTCGACCGCTGGCCATCCGAGATCATCCGCGAGCACATCAGGCTCACGACCCAGCCGTTCGACGCCCCCGACGCCACCGCCGTCGCGCAGACCATCGCGCGCATCGGCTCCGACGACATGCTGCTGTTCGCGACCGACTACCCGCATTGGCAGTTCGAGGGCGACGACGTGCTGCCCGACGGCGTGCCGTCCGCCACCCTGCGCAAGCTGCTGATCGACAATGCGCAGGCGACCTATCCGCGCCTTGCCCAGCAGGCGCTTGGCGCGGCCGCCACGATCGAGGAGACGATCCGATGAACGCACCGTTCCGAGAGCAGCGGGCGCGACAGACCCTCGCGGTGGTCGACTGCGACATTCATCCCGCCCATCGCACGCCGGGCGAGCTGCTGCCCTATCTCGAGCCGCGCTGGCGCGAGCACTATCAGACTTACGGGGTGCATGTGCGGCAGGCGCTGTCGAGCACGCTGATGTATCCGCGCATGATGGCAGCCGGCATGCGCTCCGACGCGCTGCCGGCCAGCGGCCCGGCGGGATCGGATCTGGACATGCTGCGCAGGCAGCATCTCGATCCCGTCAATGTCGAGTTCGGGCTGTTGATGGCGCTCAGCAAGGGCGGCATGGAGGAACGCAATCCCGAATTCGCCGCAGCCATGTCGCGTGCCACCAATGACTGGCAGATTGACCGTTGGGTGCGGCAGGAGCCGCGGCTGCGTGCTGGCATCGTCGTGCCGCAGGAGTTCCCCGAGGCTGCGGTGGCCGAGATCGAGCGCTGCGCCGCCGATCGCCGCTACGTGCAGATCATGCTGTCGTCGCGACCGTCCGATCCGCTGGGCCATCCCCGCTATTGGCCGATCTACGCCGCGGCGGAACGCGCCGGATTGCCGATCGGCCTGCATCCGGTCGGCTACAATGGCGGACATCCTTCGACCGGCTCGGGATGGCCGACCTATTACCTGCAGGAGCATTACGTCTTCGTCGCCTGCATGGAGTCGCTTGCCGCGAGCTTCATCCTCGGCGGCGTGTTCGAGCGTTTCCCCGGCCTGAAGGTCGTTCTGGTCGAAGGCGGCTTCGCCTGGGCCCCGGCGCTGGCCTGGCGCATGGACAAGCACTTCGACAAGTTCCGCAAGGAAGTGCCGCATCTGAAGCAGCGGCCCTCCGACTATCTGCGCCGTCACATCTGGTGGACCACGCAGCCAATCGAGGAGCCGGAGCAGGCGCGCCATCTCACGGAGATCATCGACTGGATCGGCTGGGACCGCCTGCTCTACTCGTCGGACTATCCGCATTGGGACTACGACAATCCGAGCTTCTCCTTCAAATTCCCGATGACCGAAGCCCAGCGCCGCCAGATCTTCAGGGACAATGCAATGGCATTGTATCGCCTGTCATGAGCCGCCACGTCGTCTGTTCCGCCGACGAATTGCCGCCGGGCGCGCGCCGGACCGCCTTCATCGACGGCCGCGAGATCGCACTGTTCAACGTCGACGGAAGGCTGCATGCGCTGCTGAACCGCTGTCCGCATGGCGGCGCGCGGATCTGCACCGGCGTCATCACCGGCATCGCGCAATCCTCTGGTCCCGGCGACTATCGCCTCGAACGCAACGGGGAATTCCTGCGCTGCCCCTGGCACGGCTGGGAGTTCGAGCTCGCCACCGGCCAGTCCTGGTGCGACCCACGCACCACGCGGCTGCGCAACTACGACGTCAAGCGCGAGACCGGCGGGAACCTCGTGAAAGGCCCTTACGTCGCCGAGCGCTACCCCGTCGCGATCGAGAACGACTACATCATCATCGAGCTCTGACGGCGGCGCTGACCGCTGGAACGGAATGCAACTCGCTCTCGTTGATGGTCCGCTCGGTGGCGCGACGCTGCCGGGTTCGACCGCAGCGGAGGCGAACGACATGCACGGCGGAGCGGCAAGCTTTTGGGGCTGGGGCCTCGGCATCGTCATCCTCGGTCTCATTCTCGCTTACGCCGCGACGCGCGCCGGACGGTTGCGGCCGGTCGGCGTAGCCGTCGACAAGACCGGCGCGCTGCTCATCGCCGACGACGTCGGCAACACCGTCTGGCGCGTTACCGCGTCGGGCAGTTGATCTGTTGGAGTTCCGACAGCGATGGAGGAGACAATGGGACTAGCTCAATACGCCGTGGTCGCGGTCGGCGATCATTGGAGCGTGCTGCACGACGGCAACACGCATGGCGACTTCGCCACCCGGGAAGCGGCATTCGAGTCGGCGGCCGCAGCGGCCACCCTGGCGCTCAAACAAGGACATGAGGTGCATCTCAGCGTCCCAGGCAACGATCCGGAACGGTCGAACAACTAACCATCGCAGGCCGCAAGACGGTTCCCTCGCCTTCCGCTCATCGTGAATTGCACGCTAACGTGTGTTAGCGACACCGGCCGGACAGAGTCACAGACTCCTGTTCAGTGAAACAGGAGTTCGCCCATGCCCCTCAAGAGAAACCGGCGCAAACAAACAATTCCATTTGCCGAGCGCCTGCAGCAGGCCGCCACCGCGGCGCGTGATGCTGCGAAATTGCTTCCGGCCGGACAGGAGCGGGATTCGCTGTTGAAGAAGGCGCTGCAGGCCGAAACGGCGGCGCACATCAATGAGCTGTTGAGCGCTCCGCGCCTGCAGCCTGCAGATCGCTAGAATTTACCTGGACGTCCCGCCGCCTGGCCGCACCGCTGGCCACGTATTCTGTCCCCCGATCCAGGAACCCAGTCCCGCCCGCAGGCTTATGAGTGGGAGAACTTGCCCGGCGAGGTGAGGATGGCGCGGATCGTGGTCGGCACATCTGGGTGGCACTACGCATCCTGGCGCGGCGCCTTCTTTCCGTCCGGTCTGCTGATCCGCCATGAGCTGCCCTATTACGCCAGCCAATTCGAGACCACCGAGTTGAACGGTGTGTTCTATCGAACACCGACTGAAGCTGCTGTCCGCAGCTGGCACGATCAGACAGGTCCGGACTTCGTCTTCGCCTGGAAGGCGTCCAAGTTCATCACCCATTGGAAGCGTCTGTCGGCGCGCTCGGTCAACAGCCTGGAGCTGATGGAAAGCCGGCTGGCGTTGCTCGGCGATAAGGCCGGCCCCGTGCTGTTTCAGCTGCCGCCGCAATTCCAGCTGGATGTCGACAGGCTCGCCGGATTCCTGGCGCTGCTGCCCCGGCATCGCCGCTACAGCTTCGAGTTCCGTCACCCGAGCTGGTATACGTCAACGATCCTGCGCCTGCTGAGAGATGCCAATATTTCGCTGTGTCTGTCAGACCATCACGACGCGCCGGCGCCGTGGCGACGGACCGCTGATTTTGTCTACGTGCGGGGCCATGGACCGGGCGGCCAGTACCGCGACAACTATCCTGCTGCCACGCTCGAAGACTGGGCCCGGCGACTCCGTGGATGGTCCGCACACGGGATCGACGTCTACGTCTACTTCGACAACGATCAGAAAAGCGCGGCGCCCGCCGATGCGTTGCGCCTGCGCGCGTTGCTCGAACGTCGCCGCAGCCGTTCACCGCGGCTGGGGCGGCGGTCCTCCGCGGAACCTCGTGCCCAGCCTTCGGTTTAGTTCCCGATCAGCGACATGTTCGAGCTCCAGTCCAACCGGCTGGGTGAGGAAAAAGGCAACGCGCAGGAAAAGAGCTTCGCCGCCCAGACGATGAAAGAGCACACCAAGACCTCGAGCGAGCTCAAACGCGTGGTGGAGCCGACAAGATCAAGATGTAGCGTCCCACGGCGCTCGACGGCGCGACATGACGCAGAACCCCGCCAAGGGAAGTGAGACACGGATGAGGAGCGCGCCCTGACGCGCCGGGCGCGTCTCAGGCTGCACGAACCGACCCGAGGAATCGGGTCACCTCGCGCTTCAAACGGCTGCTTTCACCGGCGAGTGATTGGGCGGCGTTCAGGACCTGCGCCGACGCCTGACCGGTCGCACTTGCGCCGCGCTGCACATCGGTGATGTTGGCGGACACCTGCTGGGTGCCATGCGCGGCCTGCTGAATGCTGCGCGAGATTTCCTGGGTGGCGGCGCCCTGCTCTTCCACAGCCGAAGCAATCGTCGAGGCGATCTCGGACATCTTCTCGATGGTCTGTCCGATGTCCTTGATCGCGGTCACGGACTCCTGCGTCGCCGCCTGAATGCCGTTGATCTGCTGGCTGATCTCGTCGGTGGCCTTTGCGGTCTGCTCGGCCAGCGCCTTGACCTCGGACGCCACCACGGCGAAGCCGCGACCGGCTTCGCCGGCGCGCGCCGCTTCGATCGTGGCGTTCAGCGCCAGGAGATTGGTCTGGCCCGCAATCGAATTGATCAGCTCCACGACATCGCCGATGCGGCTGGCGGCCTTGGCGAGTTCGCCGACCCGGTCGTTGGTGCGCTGCGCCTGCTGCACCGCCTCGTTAGCGACACGTGCGGAATCCTGCACCTGCCGGCTGATCTCGGTGACGGAGGACGACATCTCCTCCGTGGCTGATGCCACCGACCCGACGTTGGTGGATGCTTCTTCCGACGCAGCGGCGACGGTGGTGGCGAGCCGCTCCGACTGTTCGGCTGTCGCGGTCAGCGTACCGGCCGAACTCTCGAGCGCCGTCGACGCCGACGACACGACCTCCACGATCTCGCTGATGATCGCTTCGAATTCGCGCGTGATGACGTCGACCCGCTGGCCGCGCTGGATCTTGGCTTCCGCC
Source organism: Bradyrhizobium denitrificans (assembly GCF_013179005.1). Lineage (NCBI taxonomy): Bacteria > Pseudomonadati > Pseudomonadota > Alphaproteobacteria > Hyphomicrobiales > Nitrobacteraceae > Bradyrhizobium > Bradyrhizobium denitrificans. Next base: position 102,217 of record NZ_JABFDP010000014.1, read on the forward strand.
TCGGCGGCGGCTGCCCGATCGGCGGCCTTCTTGGCCAGCAGCGCATCCTTGAAGACCTGGAGCGAACCGGCCAGCGTGCCGATCTCGTCCTGGCGATCATTGGCGGGAATAATGACGTCATCGCGGCCGGCGGCGAGATCGCCGACGACGCCGGTCAATGCCGCCAGCGGCGCGATCACGCGACGGCGCAGCATGAAGGTCACGACGGCGAGCATGCCGAGCAGCGCCAGCACGGCAGCGCTTGCCAACACCAGCTTCAGCTGCGCGTCGTCGCGCTCGGCTTCGGCGCGGTCGCGTGCCTCGGCCAGCGCCTTGTCGCGAACGGCCAGAAATTTGAGGATCGCCGGAACCACCAGATTGCCCAGTTCGTCGGGCGTCAAAGAATAATTGCCGTTGCTGCGCGAGGCTGCGACCTCCTTCTCGATCAGCGGTGCGGACTTGCCGAAATAGGCATCGACCGCCTCGCTCATGATCTGCACGACTGCGGGAGGATTGCCGACCTGATCGATGCTGGACTCGATGCGTTCGCGGTTCGCTTCGACGCGGCCCTGCGCGCGGTCCATGGCCGAGATTTCGGCGGCGGTCAGCGGTCGCTTCGCTCCGAGCACCGGCGATAGCATCGCGGCGCGCCCGCCAGCGGTGAGCCGCAGATCCTGGGCCGTGCGCGCCATGCTCAGCAGCGGCGTCAGCGAAGGATCCGCCGCCGCCACCCGGCTTTCCAGCCGGTTCAAGAGCGGCTCCATCATCTTCAGGCTGTCGGAGATGCCCGGCAGCGCGCCGCGGGTCGCGTTCTGATCGCGCGAGCTCAACGGCACCTGAACGGCGCGATCGACGATGCTGCGGACGTCGTTGAGCCTGGCCATCCCCTTTGCCAATCCATCGATGATCGGCTGGCTATCGGAGATCGCCTCGATCGCGTTGCGGGCTTTCGCAAAGGCCGCATCGGCCTGCTGCCCGGATCTGGCGATCGCTTCGAGTTGCGCCGGATTGGCAACGGACTCCTGGAACAGCGTGGTGGCATAGGGCGTGCGGAACCCGGCAATCGCCTGCCCGGTCAGCAGCACGGCCCCGAAGGCGTCCACCGACCGGATCGCCTCGGTCTTGCTCGCATAAGCGCGATACTCAGACACGACGATCTCGCCCCCGAGCACGCAGGCGAGGCCCGCGACCGAGAGCATCGAGACAGTGAACAGCTGACCGACCCGCATGATGCACCCTGATTTGATTGATCGGTTCAACCTAGGCAGCGCGCTCCTAAGGCTGGCTTAATCGACCCGGCCCTGCCGTTAGGCACCGCATCACACGCAGCACGGACACCCGTAGGATTACGGTCGTCCGGCTTGCGCCATTGGTGATCCGATCGTGCGATCAGACCGCCTTCGCCCTCGGTGCCGCCGCAGCGCGGCAGATGCCTGGGGCGATGGAACCGATTGTCATGGAGTTTGCAGAAGTGTCTGAATTGGAACCGGCGCAGCCATGGCGCTCCAGTGACTAATGAGGTACCATACTAACATAAGTTATTGAATGCGCACCGCCTGGAACCCCTATTGGCGACACGGGGGAACCGATATTGAGCCACTTGGTTCGCAAACTTGAGAATTTCGTCCGCCTCTCTGCAGCGGACCGCCTGATGCTCAATCGCGCGGCCGCGCAGCGTGTCAGGACGTTTGCGCCGCGCACGGACATTGCGCGAGAAGGCGAGAAACCGAAGGACGTCCACCTGATCCTGAACGGCTGGGCCTGCCGCTACAAGCAGCTCGAGGACGGTCGCCGCCAGATCGTATCGTTCTTCCTGCCGGGCGACATCTGCGACCTCAACATCTTCATTCTGCGCGAGATGGACCATTCGATCGGCACCATCACCCCGGTCTCGATCGCCGACCTGTCGCGCGAGTTCTTCGACGAGATCAGCACGGGGTATCCGCGCGTCGCGACCGCCTTCTGGTGGGAGACCCTTGTCAACGCGGCGATCCAACGCGAATGGACCATGAACCTCGGACAGCGGACCGCGTCGGAGCGCATGGCGCATCTGCTGTGTGAACTGTTCTTCCGGCTGCGGCTCGCTGGCCTCGCCGAGGACAACAGCTGCAGCTTCCCTCTGACCCAGGCCGATCTCGCCGAAGCCACCGGGCTCTCGAAGGTCCATGTCAATCGAACGCTCCAGGAGCTGCGTGCCAACAATCTGATCGTGCTCAAGGGCAAGATGCTGGTATTGCCGGATCTCGAGCGCCTGATGAGCGCCGGCCTGTTCAATGCCAATTACTTGCATTTGGACCGCGAAGGACGTCAGCTCGACGCCAATGAGTGAGGCGCCGTCTGTGGTCGCGCGCGCGGATTGCGCTATGCTGGCCAACTCGGGCGCACGGCCGGGGAAGCGGCAATGGTTGAGCAGCGTGACGGTGACTTGGCGTTTGAACAGGAGGTGGTCCAGCGCCTTGGCCTGATGCCCAATTTATTCCGTCCCCGGCCATCGGCGCCGGAGACCGCCCGCACGCTGTGGCAATTCGCGAAAAGCGCCTATCTCGACGCGCCATTGCCGGCGCTGTTCAAGGAACGTCTCGCCGTCCACCTGTCGCGCCTCGGCTGCGCCCGCTATTGCGTGGCCCGCCATTTCGGCTTTCTGGTCGGGCTGGGTCATCCCGGCGGCGATCCCACGGTCCGGCCGGAGACGGTCGACCGCGCCCGCCAGTTGCTCATGCGTCCCATTGTAGATTCGGGTCGCGTCGCAGCCGCGCTGGAGCGGATGGGGACGGTGCGCGAGCTGCCGGAGCTTCCGGCCCCCTTCAGCGCGGCAGAGGCTGATCTCTTCGATGCCGCCGGGGCGCTGTTGCTGCAGACCGAACTGGCCGGGCGGGCGCGGCTCGCGCTCGGACAGGCGCTGGGCGATCGCAGGCTGGAACTGCTTGCCGCCTTTCTCACCTATCTGCGCATGGCACATTTCTGGGCCGACGCCCACCCCGACATCGCGCTGGACCCGGACGTGCTGAGCTTGATGCAATCCGATCCCGATCTGGCCACGCAGCTGAGCTGCGCCGACGCAAGACAGGGTCGTGATGCGGACCTGGCTGAGCAGCACGGGCCGGCGGAGCACATCGTCTCCAGCGCGCACCGGCTGCAGCGGCTGCAGGAGATCGACTCGGTCGGCGTGCTGTTCTTCGATCATGCCGAGGGCAGGCTGATCGACGCCAATGACGCCTTTCTCGCCATGACCGGCTATTCGCGCGAGGAGGTGCGCGGCGGACGGCTGACCTGGCAGAGCATGACGCCACCGGAATGGCAGGACAGCTCCGCGACCCAGATCGATCTTCTGCAGCGGACCGGCCGGATCGGTCCCTACGAGAAGGAATATTTCCGCAAGAACGGCGAACGCACCTGGATGATGTTCGCGGGCCGCGACCTCGGCGACGGTACCCTGGTCGAGTTGGCGATGAATATCGACGATCGCAAGCGCACCGAGGCCGCGCTGCGCGAGAGCGAGGCGCGCTTCCGCCAGTTCGGCGCGGCGTCGTCCGATGTGGTGTGGATCCGCGATGCCGCGACCATGCGCTGGGAATATCTCAGTCCCGCGTTCGAGACGATGTATGGCCTGCCGCGCGAAGCCGTGCTGCAAGGCGACCATCTCGCGGCGTGGACCGAGCTGATGCTGCCGGAGGACCGACCGCGCGTCCTCGAGGGGCTCGCCCGCGCCCGCCAGGGCGAGCGCGACAGCTTCGATTTTCGCATCATCAGGCGCAGCGATGGCAGCCTGCGCTGGCTCCGCATCCGCAGCTTTCCGATGATCGACGAGACCGGGCGGGTGCAGCGAATCGGCGGCATTAGCCAGGACATCACCGCGCTCGTGTCAGCGACCGAGCACCAGAAATTGCTGCTGGCGGAGCTGCAGCATCGGGTTCGCAACACGCTGGCGGTGATCCGCTCGATCATCCGGCGCACCGGCGACAGCAGCGACAGCATCGAGGATTTTGCCAGCCATCTCGAGGGCCGCATCACGGCGCTCTCGCGCGTTCAGAGCGCCATCACCCGCGATCCGTTTGCAGGTTTCGACCTCGCTCAACTGATCGCCGACGAGCTGCGCGCCGGCGCAGCGCGTGAAGACGAGCAGTTTTCGCTGGCCGGCCCGCCCTTGCGAATCAGGGCCAAGGCTGCCGAAAGCATCGGCCTTGCCGTGCATGAGCTCGTGACCAACGCGCTGAAATTCGGCGCCCTGACCAAGCCGCGCGGCTTCATCAGCATCGGATGGCGGCTCGACGGCAGCGAGGACAGCGGCTGGATCGTGCTCGACTGGAGCGAGACCGGCATGTCGGGCCACCCGATCGCCGCGCATCGCCAGGGCTTTGGAACGGTCCTGCTCGAACAGATGCTGCCCTATGACGTCGGGGCTCGCGTGACCAGGCGATTCGAGCCGAGCGGCCTGCGTTGCGAGATCCGGCTGCCGGCGCGGGACATCCTCAAGCGTTGACGTCCGATACAGATAGCGGGGCAGGAATGGCCGGCCAGAACGATCTTCAACGGCCGGAAATACCATCCGCATAGCCTTGGGCGCTCATTAGGAGTAAGCTGCAGGGGCGGTCGCAGGGATAGTCCCGCGGGTCCCGCAAGCGTCATGCCTTCGCCTTGGTTTGGGCGGATAGATTGGGAACGTGCGATAAGATATCGGAACTCGCCGACCGCGGGAATGAGGGAACGCAATGGCGCGCTCCGAGCGCGCGGCGCAAGTGCCAGCCGGGGTCTTGAGCCCAGTTTTTTGGCTCGAATCTCGTGCCGGGTCCTACTCTGGGTGATGCGTGACTGCCGTGCGCATGCACGATGCAGGAGTACGCGGTGCATGAGTACGATGATAACCGGTTTTCAAGTTCCATGCTGGATGCGGCCTGCGCGGTCGCGCGTCGCCTCACAAAGGCATGGAGCTGAGCCCCGCCGTCGGAGCGGACGATAACGGAGGACGGAGCGTCAATGCTTGCAACGACGACCACGAAAGACGGCGATGCGCAGCCCCATGCTGTGATCGACCCTGAGATCGTACTGGCAGCGCGCGCAGATCGTGTCACCGCAGAGCCGGACCGCCGGCCGCCGCCGCGAGCCGCAGAGATGTCCCCGCCCAAGATCGATCCCGAATCGCGACCGGCTGCGCCGGAGGCGGCGTCCTCCGGCGGGCGCAGCAGCGTCGGAACCTGGCTGGTGCGCACGGTCCTTGTGGTGCTGTTTGGCGTCTGCAGCGCCGTGGCCGCGGCCGCGTGGCAGACCTATGGAGATCAGGCCCAGGAGCTGGTTGCACACTGGATGCCGCGCATCTCGCTGATGTCGAATGCAGACCGTGACGGGTCGGCTCCTGCGGCCGCACCGCTGTCGCACGAGACCACGACGGCGACGGCCAGTGCTGCGCCGCAGGCGCAGGAGCCGGCGGCGAATGCCGCCGCCGCGACGGTCACATCGGAGCAGGTTCAGATGCTCCAATCGATGGCCCGCGACATCGCCGCTCTCAGCCAGCAGGTCAACGAGCTCAAGGCCGGAATCGCGCAGCTGAAGGCCGGCCAGGACCAGGTGGCGCGGGACGTGGCGCGCGCGGCCGAGGCCAAGCCGACCGAGCGGACCGCGGAAGCGCGGGCGTTCGACCCGCGCGCCATCGAGCAGACGCTGCGGCCCCGGCCCGCACCGCGGCCCGCCACGGCCGCCGTGGCGCCGCCGCCAGGCGCCGCTGCCGTTCCGCACCGTCCGCGCCCCGCGACCGCTGCGGTCCCCCCGCCGCCCGCGCCGATGGCCCTGCAATCGGCACCGCCGCCGCAGGGGACCACCGATCCCGATCAGCCGGTGGTGCGTCCGCCCATGCCGGTCCGCTGATGGAACTCAAGCCGCGTCTCAAAAGTGGAATGACCGGCTGACATCTCGTCAGGCTTGTCGCGCTGGCGCTTTCCGAGCTATGGAACCGCGCTGAGAGGCGCGGGAATGTGCGATCCGAAGCCAGCAAGCGACGCACAAGCACCATTGGCGAGGGATTCATGAGCCTGACCGATCCGACCATCCTGTCCACGTCTGAACTCGCAGATCGCATCGCGATCCTGCGCGACAACATCCGCCAGATCACCGAGCAGGCGGCAGCGCGCTCAGGGGCCGCGGACGAGGAGCGCAACGCGGAGCGACTGGCGCAACAGAGCGACGAGCTGGAATTGCTGCTCAAGGAGCAGGAGCGCCGCCTCGGCAAATAGCAGGGCGGCGCCGGCCGCGGCCGAATCGCGAGATCAAATCGCGAATGCTGCACTGCGCTCATCATTGCCGCCGTCGCGCCCAGCCGCTAGCCTCCCGGGAAACAAACGGGAGGATCCGAGACGATGCGACACGGTCTGCGTTACACCTTGGCCATTGCGGCGCTGTTGATGGGCGCGGCGTCAGCGAGCGCCGAGCCGCGCCAAATGTACACCATGATGGTGCTGGAAGCGTTTGCAACCAAGATCGAATGCCCGGGCATTGACGTCGTTTATCAGGACCTGGTCCAGAAGGCGCAGGAGATGCACATGCCCGATGGGACGACCGAAAAGGTCCGCAACGCCATCGCCTATATGCATACCGGCGGTAAGATGGGCCAGAAGCAGGATGACGACGTGATGGCCGAGGTGGCCATCGCCACACAGGCCATCGACATGGATCAGCGCCGCCTGGGCATGACGAATTGGTGCGAGGAGCACAAGAAGACCCTGGCCGGCTTCATCCGCACCAAGGGCTGATTGACGGCGACCAATGCCGACGAGGACACGCGGCGCGTCTCCGGCCCTCTGGGCCGGGCGCGCACGCTGAATGAGGCCGGGCTGGAACCCGAATGGCCGCCAGCGCTTGGCGTTGCAATCGTGACGCTTGCATCAGCCCGGCGCGGAGGTCGACCCATGCACATTGAAACCGGCTTTCTCTTCGACCTCGACGGCACGCTCGTCGATAGCGTCTATCAGCATGTGCTGGCCTGGAAGAGCGCGCTCGATGCCGAGAACATCGAACTCTCGGTCTGGCGCATCCATCGCAAGATCGGCATGAGCGGTGGCCTGTTCACCAACCAGCTGCTGCGCGAGACCGGCTTTGCAATGGAACCGGAGCGGATCGAGCGCCTCCGGCGCGCGCACGCGGCTGCCTATCAAGCGCTGGGACGGCAGGTGCGTCCCCTGCCCGGCGCGCGCGATCTGCTCGGCTTCCTGACCGATGCGGGCATCCCCTGGGCGATCGCCACCAGCGGACGCATGGAAACCGCCGCCGTCAACCTCGCAGCGCTCGGCGTCGACCCCAAAGCGAGCCCGGTGGTGACGCGCGACGAGGTCCGCTACGCCAAACCCGACCCCGACCTGTTCCTCGCCGCGGCTGCCCGTCTTGATGTGCCGATCGAGCGCACAATCGTCGTCGGCGACAGTATCTGGGACATGCTGGCAGCGACGCGCTGCCGCGCGCTCGGCGTCGGCCTGTTGAGCGGCGGTTATGGCTCTGAAGAGCTGCGCCAGTCCGGAGCCATTCGCGTTTATGAAGATCCGGCCGACCTGCTCGGCCATATCGACGAGGTCGGCGGCCGGCGCTAGCCGCGACGCCTGCTCAGGTCTGTGGCCCCGACAGCGAGATGTCGCGCTCGGCGCGAAACACATTGGCATAGAGATTGGCGATCCACTGCCGGCCAGTGGACGTCATGTTGAGATAGCGGATTTCGGTCTGGATGTGCGGCGCGACGCTGTTCCAATAGAACTGCGGGTAGCGATGGACGATGTCGGCCGGCGAATCATAGCCGAGCTGGCGGTTGATGCCGACCTCCTCGAACTCGTGGTACAGCGCATTGGCCTTGCGGATGTAGTTCGGATCGCCGAGCTGCCCGATGAGATCTGCGGCGCGGACGATCGACTGCTCCTCGTCGAATTGCTGGCCGGCGAGTGGCGGAAAGCGCGTGCCTTCGATGGCGCGGGCGATGCGATCCTTGTCGAGCGGCGCCATGCCCTCGATGCGGTTGATCACGTAGAGCTTCGAGCGGTCGACATGATAGGACATCAGGCTGGCATCCGAGGAACCGCGCGGCAGGCAGATCTTGCGGCCCGCCGGATCGACCACAAACCCATCCGCATCGTCCTCGCGAAACAGACCGCGCACATAGCCAATGTCGTGCAGCAGGCATGCCATGATCACGTGAACGTAGTCGTCGGCCGTCATGTGGCTGTGCAGCGCGCGGCCGCGCAGGATCTCGTGTCCCGCCAGCGTGACCAGGAGCGTGTGCTCGACGTTGTGATAGAGCGCATCGCTGTTGCCGATGCATTCCAGCGCAATTCGGGCCGCAGCCGGAAGGAATTCGGACAGCTGGGTCTGAGAGGATCCGAAACGGCGACGCATGTAAGAGCTGAGGAACTGCTCCAGCGCCGCTGCCGCGAGCTCCGGTAAGGTCATCATCGCTGCCGCCCCGCCTCGGCCGGTCCGTGCACCAGGATGGGAGGCGTGAGTGTCATCCGTATTCGCTTGCGTATCGTTTGGCCGGTTTTGGCCCGTTCAGCATAGCCCAGGTTGCAGATGTCGGCCATACCCGGATCGCGTTGCCCGGAAAACTGCGGACGTTCGGGCGGCTAGCGGCCCCGGACCGGCAACGGCGGACGGGGCGGCCGCCCCTCGCGACGGCCGGGATTGCGAGGCTTGGCGACGCGCGCGGGCCGGTGACCGGGGGCCTCATCGACCGACAGCAGGTAGGCACTCAGCGCCGCCGCCTGGTCCGAGCTGGTCGTGTAATGCTTCTGCAGGAACAGATAGAGCGTCAGGCGGAAACGCCCCTTGGCGAGGCCGCGTGCCGAGCGGTGGCAGCTGGCGCAACCGTCCGCAAACAGGCGCGGCGCGGACTTTCCGGCATCGAGGTTTTCGGCGCGCGCCCCGCTGATGCCAATCAGCAGCAGCGCCGCCGCCAACGCCAGCCGCAAGCTGCCGGACTCAGGCCACATCTGCTTGCGGCGATTCCTCGGCCTGCATGCCGAGCGCATCGAGGTCAATCAGCGCCGGATCATCCGGCATCGGCTCGCTCTGCTGCTGTCCGCTGCCATGAACATGCATCAGCGTCTGCACCCGACGCGCATTCAGATAGTCGACATGCTGATGCGCCAGCGCCGACGGCAACAGCGCCTTGGGGAGCGCGGTCATGGTGAAGGCGGCGACACGCTTCACCTCCTCCCCCTCGCGCCATGTCAGCGGATTGAGTGTGTAGATCATCTGCCGGTCCGTCTCCGGCGGCGGCAGCTGCGCGGCCTCCGGTGGCGCCAGCAGCGCGACATTGATGTTGCCGGCCCGCGTGCGCGAGGCCGCCGTGCGTAGTTCCCAGCAGATCAGCTCGGCGGCCGAGAGCACCTCGCGCCGGATATCGTCGACATCGGCGGCGAAGCGGCTGGCCTCGTTCAACACCGCACGGCCGCGCGTGACGGCATCCACCAGCGCTGCCGCTCCGATTTCGAACCGCGGCACCGCCTGCTCGATTGCGGCGGCCACCGCCTCGATCTCATTGGCGGCGCGGTCGCGGTCGCGCTGGGCCACCGCCTCCGACAGACCGCGCTCGGCGAGAATGATCTGCTCGTCGCATTCCGCGACGGCGGCCCGCAATGTCTTGGCCTTGAGTTCGACCGACTGCATCTTGGCCTCGGCGCGATCGAGTTGGCCGTTGCTCGCACCGGCCTTTGCGAGCCGCTCGGCGGCCACGCGCTTTTCTTCCAGCGCCTGTTCGGCGCTGCGCAGCCGCTCCGTCAGCCTCTGTCGCGTGGCCTGTTTGTCCCTCAAGGCGCGCTCGAAGATCTCGACGGGGCTGAGCTCACGCTTGAAAAAGACCATGGCGACAATCCTTGGACAATCTTGAGGCGAAAAGCGCGCCGACGCCTCGGCCGCCGCGGCGAATCGACGGCCGAATCATGTTGGCGGAGTCATGCGGGGAAATTGGGTCGGAAACCAGGATGAGATGGCTCGCGTCGCGCGCTCGACCAGCGCCGACAGCGGACACGCTGGCCGGATCCGGTCCCCCTCAGGGTTAGCAAAGCCTTATCAGCTCTGATGCGGGCCGCGCATCATCTTCATCGCATCGGCGATGTGGCGCCACTCGCGCGCCTCTTCGGGATCGCCCCCATTTTCGCAGGACAGCGCCTTTTGCGCGGCCTGCGCAATCGCGGCCGCACCGTGCATCTCGAGCATCTGCCGGGCGATCGCATGAATCTGAGTTTCGGACATCATGCGGAGCTCCTGTCGCACTGGAATCCCGCATTAACCGCAATGCGAGCCTAAGGTTCCTTCGGAGGCCGCCTTGTGTGACTCTGGTCACCGCAGAAGCGGTTCCAAAAGGCAACACTGCGCCCGTAATTTACCTTACGTGCTCAATCGTAATTCCGTGTGCAGCTCTCCGCTGCTAACTCTCAGCAAGATTCGGCGATGGTGGCTGAGGAGCCAGACATGACGCAGGTCTTCTTTCACTGCTCCAATGACGATGAGATCCTCATCGATCGGCGCGGAACCGCGGTTCTCGATCTTGCTGAGGCCCGCGATCACGCGACCCGCGTGATGAACGCACTGATTTCAGCCGAGAGCGAGGAGGACTGGCGGGACTGGGTTCTGCATGTCGCAGATGACCTCGACGAAGAGATCTTCGCCGTCCCGTTCTCGTCCATTCTTGGTCGCATGCATTGAGTTCGAGGCTCAGATGTTGTTCCGTGGACCCCGTCGTCTGGCTGCACTGCGCGATCGGTGGAAGACTCTGCTCGCGCTGATCGGCGACCCCTACCGGCCCGAACGCCACTACATGCGCGGCCCCGGGCCGAAATGGCGCGCCAAGCATGGTGCCAGAAGCGTGGCATAGACGTAGAACAGGATGCGCTCCAGAACTGCGCACCATGATCTTGTCCCTTCCCTGACGAATGATGCTTTCGAAAAGCCGGCGTCCATCCGGCCGGATCCTGCGCAGCTGAAGCCGCAGGGCGCGATGCGCCAATGACACGCATGCCTGGCGATCGCCATCGTGGATCCCAGCCGCATTCTTCTCGCCACATTTGTCCGCCATTTCGGCAGCGCTGAGACGAAGGGACATCGCATGACCAGAATGTTGGCCACAACGGCGCTTGCACTCACCTTGCTGACATCGGTCACGCTGACAGCGGCGCGGGCCGACGAGCATCGCGGCGGCGATGCCGCGCTGGGCGCCCTCTCCGGCGCCGTGGTGTTCGGCCCGGTGGGCGCCGTCGCCGGCGCCGTGGTCGGCTACACCGCTGGGCCTTCGATCGCGCGCTCCTGGGGCTTCCGCCGGTCGCGCGCGGCCCGTGCGCAACAGGTTCGGCGTCCGGTCAGGGAAAGCCAGGCGGCCATGACCGACGCTCAGCAGCCGCCGCTCGCGGCAGCGCGCAACGCGCCACCACAGCCGATGACTGCTGCGGCCGCGCCTCCGGCCCCGCGCGGCCCCGTCGCACCGCCGGTGCAGACGCTCGAATAGGCCAGGTCATGGGGGCCGCTCAGCCGCCCACAGCTCAGTAGCCCCGCACGCGATCGACGACGTTCAGGAGCGGCTCGCCGCGCAGCAGCCGCTTGGCATTGTCCGCCACCTGCTGCGCGATCACCTCCCAGGAGGCGATCGCCGCCATATGCGGCGTCACCAGCACACCGGGTTCGCGCCACAGCGGATGCTCGGCCGGCAACGGTTCCTGCTCGAACACGTCGAGCACCGCACCGCGCAGATGCCCATTGCGAAGCAGGCCTACCAGATCATCCAGCACCAGATGCTCACCGCGGCTGCACAGGATCAGCGCCGCCCCTCTTGGCAGCCGGCTCAGACGCTCCGCGTTGAGCAGGCCAACGGTTGAGGGCGTCAGCGGCAGCAGCGAGACCAGGATCTCCGTCTCGCTCAGGAATGCGTCGAGCGCATCCGCCCCGCTATAGGTCTGAACACCCGCCAGCCGCCTCGGCGAGCGCGACCAGGCGCTGACGGCGAACCCAAGCTCGACGAGACGAACCGCCGCCGCGGTCCCGAGCTCGCCCAGTCCGAGAATCCCTATTCGGCGATCCCGCGCCGCGCGCTGATCGTAGCGACACCACAGCCCATCGCGCGCATTGCTGATCATACGATCGAAGTCGCGATGAAAGTAGAGCGCTCCCCACAGCACGAATTCCGTCATCGCCGACGTGATCCCGGGATCGACGATCCGGCACAGCGGGAGATCGGGCAAGGTCGGATCCGACAGGATGTTGTCGACGCCGGCGGCGATCGCATGGATCAGCTTCAGCTTCGGCATCGCCGCGAGCGCACCGGCTTCGGGCTTCCAGCATACCGCGATGTCGGCATCGCGCGCCGCCGGCTCGGGCCACGACGCGACGGCGACACCCGGCAATTCGCGCTCAAGCAGCGGCTTCATCGGATCCATGAGGCCGGGACGGCTCAGAAATGCAACGCGGATCATGCGGTCGTCACGCGGTCCGCAGCCCGCACCATTGCGCGACAAACATCGCAATCGAGAGCGTCGTCTTGCGTACGCTGTCGAGATCGACGCGCTCATCGAACGCATGCGGGCCGATGCCGTAAGGTCCGTAGCACAACGCCGGAATGCCGTAGTCGACCGCGTAATAGCGCGTGTCATTGACGGCCGTGGACAGCCGCACATCCAACGGCGTCTCGAAGACGCGCGCATGCACCTCGGCCAGCGCGGCCTCGGCAGCGCTGCCAGGCTCGCACACCGCCGGATCGGCCTGGAAGCCGCTCCACTCCAGCTCGACCGGATTCTCCGACAGGAAGCTGTCAGCGGCTTGCGCTGCGGCGAGACACTGCTCGATCCCCGCCATGGCCTGCGCCGGTGTCTCGCCGGGCAGCACGCCGAGTCGGCAATCGAGGTCGCACCAGGCCGGCGTTGAGCTCGCCCAATCGCCGCCCTTGATGATGCCGACATTGAACTTGATCGGATCCTTCACCGCGGCGAACCAGGCGTTCGACTTGGACCGCGCGTTGATCTCCTTGGTATGATCCTGGAAGGCACGGATCAGATGCATCGCCGACAGGATCGCATTGGTGCCGGTCTCCGCATAAGCGACGTGCACCGGCGTGCCGCGCACGCGCAGGCGGAACCAGATGGCGCCGACTTGGGCCCGCGTGAGCGTGTGACCGGTCGGCTCCGGGATCAGGCAGGCGTCGGCGGTGTAGCCGCGCATCAAGGTCGACAGCGCACCGTTGCCGGTGCTCTCCTCCTCGGTCACCGTCTCCAGGTGAATGCGTCCGTCCGGCACGAAGCCGGCGGTCTTGATGGCATCGAGGGCGAAGATCATCGCCGACACGCCGGCCTTCATGTCCTGCGCGCCGCGCCCGATCATCCAGCCGTCACGCACGATCGCCTCATAAGGCGGATCGTTCCAGAGATCGGTCGGCCCCTCCGGCACGACGTCGATATGACCCTGCAGGATCAGGCTGCGCCCCTTGCCCGCGCCGTCGAGCGTCGCCACCACCTGCTTGGATCCGTCGAGCGCGATATTGTCCATCGGCGCCGCCTTAGGATGGCGCATCAAGTCGACATCGGCGAGGCTGAAGCGGTCGACCTCGTAGCCGCGCGTCTCGAACTCGCCGGCCAGCCAGTCCTGCACCGGCGGTTCCGCGCCGCGCAGGCTGCGAAATTGCACGAGTTGCTGCAGGAAGGCGACCTGCTTCGCGAAGTTGGCATCGACCGCCGCGGCAAGCCGCTCCATCACGTCATTCGGCACTGCCGCCACACTCTCAGTCACGCCAACCTCCAGCCTCATCTCTCACCCTGGCCGCTGATCAGGCGGCCAGACACTTCTCCAGGATCGCGAGCCCTTCGTCGACGATCTCGTCCGACGCGGTGAGCGGCACCAGGATTCGGATCGTGCTCGCCGTCACGCCGCAAGACAACAGGATGAGGCCATTCTCGTACGCCACGCGGGTCACGCGCTTGGTCATCTCCGCATCCGGCTCGTGGCTGCCGCGCTGCTTCAGAATATCGAATGCAATCATCGCGCCAGGACCGCGCGGCTCAGAAATCGGAACCAGCGTATTGGCGCGCGAGAATTTGCTGATGGCGGCGCGGAGCCTGGCACCGATCGCGTTGGCGCGGTCCAACAGCTTGTCCTGCTCGAAGACGTCGAGCACGGCGAGCGCAGCCGCGCAGGCCAGCGGATTGCCGCCATAGGTTCCGCCCAGCCCACCCGGCTCAGCCGCATCCATGATCGCGGCGCGGCCGATCACGCCCGACAGCGGCATGCCGCCGGCGAGGCTCTTGGCCACGCAGATCACGTCCGGCTGCACGTCGTAGTGCTCCATCGCGAACATCTTGCCGGTCCGGCCGAAGCCGGTCTGCACCTCGTCCGCGATCAGCACGATGCCGTGGGTGTCACACAGCCGGCGCAGGCCGCTCATCAGCTCCGGCGGCGCCTGATGGAAGCCACCCTCGCCCTGCACCGGCTCGATGATGATCGCAGCGACCTGCGAGGCGTCGATGTCGGCTTTGAAGATGAAGTTGATATAGGACAGCGTATCCTCGACCGAGACGCCGCTGCCGGCGATCGGGAAAGGCGCATGCCAGATTCCGGGCAAAGGTGGCCCGAAGTGCTTCTTATAGGGCATCACCTTGCCGGTCATGGCATTGGCCAGCGCGGTACGGCCATGAAAGGCGCCGGTGAAGGCGATGATGCCGCTGCGGCCGGTGGCGGCCCGCGCGATCTTGATGGCGTTTTCGGTCGCCTCCGCGCCGGTCGTCAGCAGGATCGACTTGGCCGGGCCAGAGATCGGCGCGATCGCATTGAGCCGCTCCGTCAACCGCACATAGGGCTCGTATTGCAGCACCTGGAAGCAGGTGTGGGTGAAACGGTCGAGCTGGGCGCGGATGGCCGCCACCACATGCGGATGACAATGGCCGGTGTTCAGCACCGCGATGCCACCGGCGAAATCGACGTAACGCTTGCCTTCGACGTCCCAGACCTCGCTGTTGAGCGCCCGGTCGGCAAACAGCGGCGTCGCATAGCTCACGCCCCTGACGACGGCCTGGTGTCGTCGTGCCAGCAGTTCCTCGTTCGCGCCCATGGCTCAGCTCCTTGCAAAACCTAGCTGAGCCACACGCTAAGGGGCTGGCGTTCGGGAACAATCAGCTTGTTCCGCGCGACAGGTGACTTTTATGCACCGAAGGCGAGGCATGACAATGCACCGCGCCCTCCCCTGAGACCCGGCCGCCGCGGCTCGGCGCACCGTCCCGGCGGCCGGCAGCCCAGGCTCTTCGGAGAATAGTCTTCGACCGAACGCGTCGTCAGCAAGCGCCCGGCGCGATCAGCCGATCCGCTTCAACTTGTCGATTTCGCCCATCACCCCAGCCAGCTCAGCGCTCCTCTCGCGCACGAACCCCTCGAGCTCGGCAAGAACGCCGGTGATGGTTTCGAGCTTGGTGAACATCTGCTCGATCTGGGTGACGATCCCGCTATAGCCTTCGCCCGCTTGCACCAGCTGTCCGCGGGTTTCCTGGATGTTCGTGCCCAGCGACGCCAGCGAGTTCTCCATCCCGCCGATCGACGCATGCGTCCGTGACAGGCTGGAACGGGTGTCCTGGGCGAGCTTCTTGACCTCGCTCGCCACCACGGAGAAGCCGCGTCCGGCCTCGCCAGCGCGGGCGGATTCGATGGTGGCGTTCAGGGCCAGCAGGTTGGTCTGCCCGGCAATCGTGTCGATGATCTTGAGGATGTCGCGCAGGCCGTTCATCGCCTGGGTCAGGCCGGAAAACTCGTCGGCGAGCGCGGTGGTGTCCGTGGCCTTGATGGCTGAATCCGCGCTGGTCAGGATCACCGAATGGATGTCCTTGACGATCGTGTTGACGGCAGCCGTCTGCCGCAATGCGTTCTCCACCTTCTCGCTCAGCATCGCGCTGGTGCCGAGATATTCGGTCAGGCGCGCGACGATTCCGTCCTTGATCCGGTTCAGCAGGATCATGCGGTTGAGATGGCTGCGGGTGAAGTAGCTCGCGAAATTGGCGTAATGGACCGGAAACATGTCCGCGAAGGGATCACGCAGCTGCTGGCTGCGCGTGTCGAAGAACACCACGGCGGTCAGCGTCTGATTGATGTTGATGCCGAACAGCTCGCCGAAGGTCGAAAACCCCGCCGCGGGCATCGGCCATAGGCCGGACATGTTGCGCAGCGCACCCTCATTGTTGAGGCGCCGCAGGATACAGTCGTTGAGCACGGCGCCGATCGCCGGGGGCTTGCCCTGCAGGAAGGCCTGGAGGTCCTTCCGCGTCTGCTCCACGAAATCGGTCGCCTCCAGAAGCTCGAGGCGATCGCCGGAATTCACGTCGCAGAAGAAGGAAATGACGCCCGTCTCAGCGTTGATGTCCGCGACCGACCGGACGAACAGATCGGCGCCCACCTCGATCCCGAACGAGTAGCGCTGCATCTTCGACATCACGCCGGCAGGCGTCGTCTTCAGCGCGTCCGCCACGGCGTTGGCGAACGACCTGATCTCGTTGGTGCGCTCGTC
The DNA here is from genome assembly GCF_013179005.1 of Bradyrhizobium denitrificans. Lineage (NCBI taxonomy): Bacteria > Pseudomonadati > Pseudomonadota > Alphaproteobacteria > Hyphomicrobiales > Nitrobacteraceae > Bradyrhizobium > Bradyrhizobium denitrificans. The sequence continues at coordinate 118,688 of NZ_JABFDP010000014.1, forward strand.
GAGCACGCCGGAGGCGGTGCGCCGGTTCGGATCGGCGCCCATCACCACGAAGGACTGACCCGTCTTCTTGAAGTTCTGGCTCTTGAACAGGCTGAAGCCGCGGCCGGGAGCCATCTTCATGAAGATCATAAGCGCGTGGTTCTCGATGACGCGGCTGCCATCGAACAGATAGGTGTTCTTGAAGTCGAGCTTGCCGCCGGCGGAGCCGCCGACAAAGGCGCACGGGAACTTGCCGGCCCGATACACCGCCTCCATGACATAGTTCTCGCTCGCCGAGACGCCATCCACCAGGGTGAAGGCGAGCGTGTCACGCACGTCGATGCCGAACGGCGTGCGAATCGACGACAGCGAACGGACGATCGCCTCGATGCGCGCATCATGCGGCAGCGACGGCGCGCCCTTGCGAATGTCCTCATTCTGCAAGGGAACGGCATGGACGCTCACCGCCTGAAAGAGATCGGCCGGAAACACCTGGACCACCACCGACGACCAGCGGTTTCCGGTCGGCTTGTAGAGCGTCGCGGGCGACGCCGCGCACAGCTCGCCAGCCGTCGAGACCGCGATGACGGTCGTTGCACCGGCCAGCCTGCGGAGCTCGGAGGTGATCCTTGCGAAATCGAGATGCGGCGAGACGAAAGCGAATGCCAGCGGTGACGCTGCGCCGTCGAACTTGAAGCTGTCGGCCGAGACGCCGTCGAGCCGGTCATCCGTATCGAGGACGCGGATCAGTTGAGCATCGCGCAATTCCGGCGTCTCGGGGCCAGAGGCTCGAGCGATCACCGGCTGAGACGGCGGTTGTGAGTTTTTCGAGAACAGCGACAGCATCGGCCCAGCCTGATAACATCATCAATGATGAGTTAGTTAGACTTGGCCAATTTCGATTTGGTATATGATTTGAGTCCTGCGGTCGCCACAGCGTGAATTCCGCACCCGTACGACTACTGGCCAAGCACGGAATGATTCTCATTGTCACGCGCGGCTCTTGTCAGGCGCGTGATCGCTCCGATCGCCAGAGTGGCGACCGCTATTGCGCCAGCACCTTCTTGAGCCAGGCGCGCAGCGCGACGATGGCCGGCTCGTCCCAGCGCTCCCGGAGCGCGACGAGCTGATAGGCGCCCATATGGACCGCCGACGGCAGCACCTCGACCAGCGCGCCGCTGCGCACGTCATCCGCGACCAGCACGTCGTTGGCGAGGGCGACGCCCTGGCCGAAGCGCGCCGCCTCGATCGCCAGATGCGCATGCCATAGCCGCTGTCCGCGCAAGGTGAGGGGCTCGTGCAGTCCCGCCAGCTTGAACCAGCGCTCCCACTGCTCGGTGGACTCTTCGTGGATGAGAGAGGCCTTGGCGAGTGCGCCGATCGAGGTGAGCGCCGGGAACCGGGCCAGGAAGGCCGGGCTCGCCACCGGGAACACCCGGGGGCGGACGAGTTCCTCGGCCAGCATGCCGCTCTTGGCCGCGGGCACGTCGGCATAGACGATCTCGGCATCGGCCTCTCCGCGCTCGAGATCGGGGTGCGACAAGGTCGGCTGCAGGTTGATGTCCCAGTTGCGTGGCGGCCCGGTGAGCTCGGGCAGCCTGAGCAGCAGCCGGCGGTTGGCGAGGCCGGGAATGCACCAGATGTTCAGGGTGGGACGCGCCGCGGGGCGGACCTGCGTGGTGGCGCGGGCAATGATGTCGAATGCCTGGCTGACCTCGGCATGCAGCATGCGGCCGGCATTGGTCAGGGCGATGCCGCGGCCTTCCGCGCGGATCAGCGCGACGCCGAGGCTGCGCTGCAGGTTCTGCAGATGGCGCGAGACGACGGTATGGCTGACGGCGAGTTCGTCGCCGGCGGCGCGCACGCTGCCCTTGCGGCCCACCGCCTCGAAGGCACGCAATGCGATGAGAGAGGGCAATCGAGGTCGCGTCATACTCGCACAGTCGTCAGCCTGCGCGATCCACTCCCACCCGCCTGTCAGCAGGCCGCCAGGAAATGTCCACGCGGCAGCTGTCGGGACCACATCGGCCGTTCGGCCAATACGTCATCCGATGACCGCATGCGCCGCTCCATCGGAGTGCCGCATCGCGACCATGAGGGCGCTTCCGCGCGTTGGGCAGCTCTTAACGCCGGGCGCGGCGCAGCGCCAGCCCACATCCTGCCACACTCCCCGGGGCGCGCCGACGTTCGACAACCACCGTTAACAGCGAGGTCCGCGTCGCCGATGATCCTGAGCGTGGCGAGACCGGCAGCGCAATTTGCCTCAATGTTTCCACAATCCGGCTCTGAATCGGCAGTGCTTCGAGCAGGAGAACCCCCATGCGGATCACCCCCGTGATCTTCGTCGGTTCGCTGGCCGCCCTCGTCGCGACGGCCGCACCCGCACTGGCGAAGAATTCCCAGATACCCAAGCCTGACGATCAGGCCCCCTCCTCCGTCCCATGCCGGGCCTATCAGCAGGCTCCCGACGGAACCTGGAACGAGCTGCCTTGTCAGGGCCAAGGACAGGCGGCAAGCGCACCGCGCCGGCAGCAGTCGGTCACCAACACGCCGGGCAGCGCGGCGCGCTAACAAATGCGACGAAAAGCCGGAGCGCGGCGCGCTCCGGCACATGATCCATCAGCACAGGCTCAATAAGGCGGCGCCTTGCGCGCGCGCTGCTCCCGGCCTGCTTCGACCCACCACAACAGGTCGTCGGCAAAGCGCGGAAACGCCCGGGCCAGTGATTGGCCGGCCTCGCCGGTCGGCTTGCCCTCCGCCGACAGCGCCTGCGCGATGGGGCCGACCGCGAGCGTGCTCGACACCACCACCATGCCCATCTCCGACAAAGTGCCGTGCCAGGCGGTTGCGGCACGCGCGCCCGACAGCCGGCCGGCCGAGTAGCTCGCGATTGCGGCAGGCCGCCAGAACCATTCCTCGAGAAAATGGTCGGTCAGGTTCTTCAGCCCGGGCTGCATGCCCCAATTATATTCGCCGGTCACGAACACGAAGCCGTCGGCGGCACGGATCTTGGCTGCGAGCGCGGCCATGGCCTCCGGAGCGTCGCCCGGCTTGTACTCCTTGAACATGCGGTCGAGCATCGGCAGGCCGACCGCCTTGGCGTCGATCAGTTCGACGTTCTGCCCCTTGTCACGCAGGCCATCCACGACGAACTGCGCCAGCCGGATCCCCATCCGGTCGGCGCGGTACGAGCCATAGAATACGAGGATACGGAAGCTCATGGCAGGTCACCTCCTGGCCGGATGATCCGTGCCAGTCTACCACGCCAACGGTCTCCCGGTGATGCCGCGACGGCCGCGGGGGCCGGTCGCGTTGCCGACCGGCGGCGCATCTCTGCCGACGTTGATGGTGGTGAGGTCCTACCGTGTCACCGCAGCCGCAGCCGAGCGCTCGGTGGGCCGGCCGAACACGCTGCGGCAGCCATCGCTGAGGCTGGCGCGCTGCTTGACCATGCAGGCAATGATGCGGTCGCGATCAGGGATTTCCGACGAACAAAGGCGGAAGACGTCGCCGGTACACAGCCGCCGCTGATCGTCCTCGGTAAAGGCATGGCCCGCGCGCGGAGCTGCCATCATCGCCAGCGCGAGCCCTGCCATTGCCACATTGAAGTTTCGCATCCTGAGCCGATGAGCTCGCATCGATGTCCCCGATTTGCCCGCTGTTTGCCCTGATCACCCGCTGCTCGCGCTTGCCCGCGAAGCAGTTGCCGCCGCAGAATCAAATCATGACAGGTCGAGACGCGCCTTCAATAAGCGCTGTAGTCCCTGCACCACTATTTTGCCGGCTGTTGCATCTGCGACTCCCTTCAGCGTCCGGAACCCACGCGGCGCCGCCAAATTGTCATTAGCCGAACGCAATCCGGCCCAGCCGCGCTCACACTCTGGCGGCGTAGTAGTGGCGCACCGGGACCGTCGTCCCGGCATCGCGGGAGCAGGATCATGGCGTACACGATGATCGCGGAGCGGGAGCACCACAAGATCCGCAAGCAGCGCGAAAGCGCGCTGATCGTGCTGGCGAACGCGCAGGTCATGGAAGCCGAAGGCTGGAAGGTCGTCATCACCGACGAGGACGGCAACAGCCAGCCGCTCGCCGAGTTCGAGGCCAGCATCTCGCAGAAGTTCGCATCCTGGTACAAGCCGAAGTGCCAGCCGCCGCTGCCGACGACGGTACCCGCACCGAACGTGTTCGCACTGCCGCAGGCTGGTGATAGCGAGGCCGAAGCGATCGTGGCGGCCGAGCTTGCCGCCGAAGAGGTCGAGACCGCGACGGCCGAGGTCGATCAAGTCCCCGAGATCGCCGAGGACGATTTCGAAACCGCCGATGACGCCAATGCGGCACCGGTCGAGGCCGCCGAGCACAAGGACAGCACGGTCGAGGCCGAAGCCGAGTTGGCCAGCTAGGGCACAATCCGGAAAGGTCGGAAGCGGCGTTCTGAAAAGATCAGCCGCGAACAAAGAGATAAGATCATGATGCGGTTCCGTGGAGCCGCATCATGACCGGCTGCTGCGGCCGCGCCGCAGCAGCCGTGAGCGTCACTCGCCGCCCTCATAGAACAGTTCGAGCGGCAGCCCGACCTGGGCCTTGCCGATCCATTCCCGCGCGATGATGTTGGACGGCCCCATGGCGATCGCCGCGCGTGCATCGCGGAAGGCGCGCTCGATCGGCCCGCGATGGTAGCCATAGCCGCCGGTCACGGTCAGCGCCGACGACGCCACCTTGTTGGCCACCTCGGCCGCATGCACCTTGAACTCGGTCAGCGGGATCAGGATCTCGCTCTGCGGCCGGCCGGCGCGCCAGAGCTCGTCGAGCTTGTGCGCGAGCTCGATGCGCCAGGGGCGCAGGCTCTCGACCAGCACCTTGGCGGCGCCGAGCTCCTGCCGGATCGCCTGGTAATCCGACAGGCTCTTGTTGCGGTCCTTGTGCACGAATCCGGTCGTGTGCGCGACCGCAGCATTGAGCACGCCGCGCGCCAGCCCCTCCCAGACCGCGCCGAGGCCGATCAAATAGACCGGCGATACGCCGTCATAGATGATCTCCTTGCCCTGCCCTTCCGCGCCGAGCCGATCGCGCTTGGGCACATGCACGTTCTTGTAGCTGATGCCGCCGGAATGATTGGCGCGCACGCCGAGCGCCTCCCACGGCCTTGACTGGATTCCCTCGGCCTTGCCATCGACGATGAAGAAGATGATGTCGGCCTGGTCCTTGGCGCCGGGGGTACGGGTCTGCGCGACGTAGAAGTCGGCCTGGCCCGAGCTGGTCGTGAACGATTTGTCGGCGTTGAGCCGGTAATCCTCGCCGTCGCGCGAGGCCTCGGACAGATTGTACCACCAATGTCCGCCGGTGGCGCGCTCGCTGGTCGAGTACGTCCCGAGCAGCCGGCCATTGTCCGCCTTGAGCCAGCGCTCCTTCTGATCATCGGTACCGAACAGATTGATGGTCTGGGCCGCGCCGACATGCATGACATAGACGAGTCCGGTCGAGGCGTCGGCCTGACCGATACGGTAAGCGGCTTCCGCAAAGTCGACATGGCCGAGCCCGAGCCCGCCGAAGCGCGGATCATTGAGCACGCCGGTCCAGCCGGCTTCGGCAAGGGCCAACAGGTTCTCGCGGGGAAAGCGGCCCTCGCGGTCGTTGCGGTCCGCGTTGGCCTTGATGACATCGGCGACGATGGCGTCAAGTTGACTGTAAGGGCCTTCCTCGATCTTGCGTGCGGCAGTGCTGGTTGCCATGCGGGTCTCCTCTTGGTGTCAGTCAGGCCACGGCCTGGGTGGAATCCGGCGGCGCGGCCGCGCCGCCGAGATAGAGATGCTTGATGTCGGGGCGCTGCCGCAGCTCACGCGTGGCGCCTGTGAGAACGCTGCGGCCGCCCTCCAGGACGATGGCGCGGTCGGCGAACCGCAGCGCCACGGTCGAATTCTGCTCGGCGACCAGGATCGAGAGCCCCTCCTCGCCATTCAGCCGCTTGAGCGCGCGGAAGATGCCTTCGACCACCAGCGGCGCGAGCCCCATTGAGGGCTCATCGAGCACCAGCAGCCGCGGACGCGACATCAATGCGCGGCCGATCGCGGTCATCTGCTGCTCGCCGCCCGAAGTCAGCCCGGCGACCGAGCGGCGATGCCGGGTGAGCTGCGGAAACAGCGCATAGATGCGCTCCAGGTCGGCGCTGATCTCGCCACGCCTTGCATCGCGCCCGATCGCACCGGTGATCAGGTTCTCCTCGACGCTCAGCGATGCAAAACAATGCCGGCCTTCGAGCACCGGCACGAGCCCGGCGCGCACCAGCTGAGCGGCCGATGACGAGGACACGTCCCGGCCGTCGTAAGTGAGATGTCCGCCGGTGATCTGACCGCGCCGCGCCGGCAGCAGCGCCGACACCGCCTGCAGCGTGGTCGACTTGCCGGCGCCGTTGGCGCCGAGCACCGCGACGATCTCGCCGGCCGGAACGGAAAACGACACGTCGCTGACCGCGCGGATCGCCTGGTCATAGGTCGCCGCCAGATGCTCGACCGACAGCAGCACGTCGCTCATGATGGAACTCCTGAACTGCGCAGGGCGCTCACCGAGAGTTGCCTGCAGCCGTCCTTCGAGACGCACGCGGCGTGCTCCTCAGGACCAGGTCTGAATTTGCGGAGCGATCTAAACCCTCATGGTGAGGAGCGCCGCGCGCGGCGCGTCTCGAACCCATGAGGCCCAAATAGTGCGCGGGAGACGGGCTCCCGCGCATGCAGTCTCATTGACCGACAGGGTCATCCCCCGAGGTGCGGATCTTGATGCCGCGTTCCTGCGCATAGGCCGTCGACGACTTCTCGATGATCGGCCGCAGCGCTGCCCAGTCTGGCGAGATCCAGTCTGAGACGACCTTCCACTTGGCGCCGTCCCATTGCTGGAAGGTCACGCGGCCATTGCCCTCGTGATTGTCCCAGGTGACGTTGATCGAGTGGAACAGGCCCTTGGCGCCGAGCGCCTCGACGCGGGCGGGATCGAGAGCGAGATGCTCGAAGCCCCAGCGCACCTCGTCGCCCGTGAGCGTGCGTTTGCCAAACTTCTCCTGCGCGATCCTGACCGCCTCGACATTGAGGATGCCGTTCACGATACCGAGATTGTGGTAGACGCTGCCGATCCGCTTCTTGTCGTCGAGATTGCCTTTGCCGGCGCCGTAGACGGTCTTGATCACCTCCTGCAGCACCGGATATTCGGCGCCGGAGGCCTGGGTGGTGATCGCGACATAGCCCTTGGCGGCGTCGCCGGCCGGGATCACGTCCTCCTCGGAGTTGGACCAGACATTGCCGATGATGTGGTCGACGGGAAAGCCGACCTTCTGCGCCGTCTTCAGCGCCACCGGATTCATCACGCCCCAGCCGCGCAGCACGACATAATCGGCCTTGGCGCGGCGGATCGACAGCCATTGCGATTGCTGCTCATTGCCGGGATGCGGCACCTCGATCTGCTCGAGCTCGAAGCCATATTTGTCCGCGAGCAGCTTGTAGATCGGAATCGTCTCCTTGCCGTAAGGCGAGCCGTGATAGAGCACGACGATCTTCTTGCCCTTGAGCTTCTCGGACCCACCCTCGCGCGTCGCGATGTAATTCACGATGCCTGAGGTCTCGCTGTAGGGATTGAGCAGCAGCGGGAACACGTAGGGGAACACCCGGCCATCGGTGGAATCGGTGCGGCCGTGGTTGATGGTGATCAGCGGCACCTTGTCCTTGCTGATACGGTCGATCATCGCATAGGCGATGCCGACGGAGAGCGGATTCCAGGCCGCCACCCCCGGCCGGCCCTTCAGCCGCTCATAGACTTCGACGCCGCGCTCGACCTCGTATTGGGTCTCGCCCTCGTCCCAGGTCAGCTTGACGCCATTGACGCCGCCGTCACGAATATTGATCAAATTGAGATAGTCGATGAATCCGCCGAAGAAGCCGGTGCCGCCGGCCGCATAGGGACCGACCCGATAGCTCTGCAGCGGAAAGAACTGCTCGTCGGCTTTCGCCGGCAGGCTGGTTGCGAGCCCGAACGCGAGCGCCGCCCCCAAAGATAGCCTCACGGCCAGCTTTGCATGTCGGAATGTCGTCATCATGATCTCCTTCTGATGTTGCTGTTTCAGGTCTGGGATGAACGGAGGCGGCGCAGCACGTTGGCCGCACGGTCGACCAGCGCGATCAGGCCGCGCGGCTCGGCGATCAGGAAGGCGATGATCAGCGCGCCGATGACGATGCGCTGGCTCATCTCCAGCACGCCGGAATCAAACACTTTGCCGAGCACGGCGGCGCCGAGTCGCGACAGCAGCAGCGGAAACACGATGATGAAGGCGGCACCGATGAAGGCGCCGCGCAGCGAGGCCAGCCCGCCGATGATGATGATGAACAGGATCTGGAACGAGCGATCGAGGTTGAACCCGGCCGGCTCGACCGTCCGCAGATAGGCGAACGCCCAGAGCACCCCGGCGACGCCGATCAGGAACGACGAGACCCCGAAGGCGAGCAGCTTGGTGCGCAGTAACGGCACGCCGATGACCCGGGCCGCGATCTCGTGGTCGCGCACCGCGATGAAGTTACGCCCCGTCTGTGACGACAGCAGCCGCGCAGTCAGCACGGTGGCGACCGCGACGATCGTCAACGAGAACACGTAGCGTCCGGTCGCGCTCGTGAAGGTCAGGCTGCCGACGCGAATGACGGGCGCGTCGATCACCCCCGACGCATTGTCGTTCGAGAACCAGCCGAACTTGGTCAGCGCCCACTGCACGAAGAACTGCGCCGCGAGCGTCGAGACCGCGAGATAGAAGCCGCGCAGCCGCAGGCTCGGCAGGCCGAAGATGATTCCGACCGCGGCGGCGATGCCGCCGGCCAACACGATGTCGGCGAGCAGCGGCAATTGCGGCAACCTCAGATTGAGATTATAGGCAGCATAAGCGCCGACCGCGAGGAACGCCGCCGAGCCCAGCGACACCTGACCGGCATAGCCGGTCAGCACGTTGAGCCCGACTGCGGCCAGCGCCAATGCCAGGAATGGCGTTAGCACCGCGTCCATCAGATAGTCGGAGCCGATCAGCGGCACGAGGCCGTAAGCGAGCACCAGCAGCAGCACGATGCCGAGCACATTGGCGTTGAGCAGCGAGGATCGCGCCGGTGTAGGAGCGGCTTCGGAGATCGTCGTCATGACCTACACCCGCTCCACCAGCTTCTGGCCGAACAGCCCCGAGGGCCGCACCAGCAGCAGCGCCAGGGCCACCACATAGGCCGCCCAGGCCTCGATGCCGCCGCCGAAGAACGGTCCGACATAGACCTCCGCCAGTTTCTCGATGGCGCCGATCAGGAGCCCGCCGACGATCGCGCCGGTGATGGAATCGAAGCCGCCGAGCACCAGCACCGGCAACGCCTTCAGCACCACCAGCGACAGCGAGAACTGCACGCCGAGCCGCGCGCCCCACAACAGTCCGGCGACCAGAGCAACAATGCCGGCTGCCGTCCATACCGCCGCCCAGACCCGCGGGAGCCGCAGCCCGACCGCGAGCGCGGCGAACTGATCATCCGCCACGGCGCGGAACGCGAGCCCGGTGCGGGTGTAGCGGAAGAACAGCGTGAACAGCGCCACCAGGCTGCCGGCCACCGCCGCCGCGAACAGGTCGAAGCGGCTGATGAAGACGCCGCCGATGTCGAACGGGATATCGCTGACGCCGATGTCGAGCCCGTGCACCTGCGTGCCCCACAGCAGCTGCGCTGCGCCTTCGATCACGTAAGAGAGGCCGAGGGTGGCCATGAACAGCGTGATCGGCGGCTGGTTGATCAGCGGCCGCAGCACGGTGCGCTCGATGGTGATGCCGAGCGCCACCATGATGGCGAGCGTCGCCAGCAGCGCCAGCGCGAACGGCGTGCCGCGCTCCACAAGGCTGACGAAGGTCAGCGCCGCGAACAGCAGCATCGCGCCTTGCGCGAAATTGAGCACACCGGAGGTCTTGTAGATCAGCACGAAGCCGATCGCGACCAGCGAATACATCACCCCGGAGAGCAGCCCGCCGACCAGCACCTCGATCAGGAATTGATAGTCGAACATCAGCTCGCGAGCTCCGTCTCGTCCTCATGGGCGACGCCGAGATAGGCGTCGATGACCGCCTGGTTGCTGCGGATCTCGGCCGGCGGCCCGTCGGCGATCTTGCGGCCATAGTCCAGCACCGCGATGTGGTCGGACAGCTCCATCACGATGCCGATGTCGTGCTCGATCAGCACGATGGTGGCGCCATAGCGGTCGCGCGCGTTGCGCACATGCTCGGCCAGCTCCCGCTTCTCGCTCAGAGTCACGCCGGCAAAGGGCTCGTCGAGCAGCAGCAGCTTCGGCCGCGCCACCAGCGCGCGCGCCAGCTCGACCCGCTTCTGCAAGCCGTAGGGCAAGGTGCCGGCAATGCGGTCGCTGATATCCTTGAGATGGAGAAAACCGATGACCTCGGCAGCGGCCGCCCGGTTCTCGGCTTCGATCCGGCGTGCCAAGGGCGAGCCGACGAGCTGGCGGATGAAGCCGGCGCGGACGCGATGCGCGAGCCCCATCAGCACGTTGTCGAAGACGGACAGCCCCTTGAACAAAGCAAGGTTCTGGAAGGTGCGGGCGACGCCAAAGCCTGCCAGTTGTGCGGTCGGCACTTGGCTGAACGCCCGATCACCGAACCACACCGCGCCCCGATCCGGGCGATAGAGCCCGCTGACGACGTTGAGCAGCGAGCTCTTGCCGGCCCCGTTCGGGCCGATCACCGCGCGAATCTCGCCCTCCGCGACATCGAGATCGATATCGCGAAGCGCTGTCACCCCCCCGAAGGTCAGCGAGACATTGTTGAGCCGCAGCACCGGACGCGGCGCGCCTGCCATGGCGGAGGCCGACGGGTCATTCGGCTCCGCCGCGAGCACCTGACGCGCCGTCCCTGGAGCCCAGGTCTCCAGCGACAGCAGGTCGAGCGACGAACTGAGTGCGGTCAACAGCATCGCGGTCCGGCCTACTCGGCAGCCTGCACGCGAAGGCCGGCCTTGGCCTCCAGCTCGCGCACCAGCGGGATCACGTGCTTGCCGAAATAGGCGACCTCCTCCTGGAAGTGCAGGAAGCCAAGCAGCACGAGGTCGACGCCGACCTCCTTCAGTGCGACGATGCGCTCGGCAATCTGCCGCGGCGTGCCGATCAGGTTGGTCTTGAAGCCGTCATTGTATTGGACGAGATCCTCGAAGGTCGACTTCGCCCAATTGCCCTCGCGCTCCGGCGACGCCTTGCCGGCATTGGCCACCTCGTGCGCGAAGGCGTGGACGGCCTCGGGATTGGCGTTGTCGATGATTTCCTTGAGCACGGCCTGCGCCTCGGCCTCGGTGTCGCGCGCGATCGCGAACGCGTTGACGCCGATCTTGACCTGGTGATTGTTGGCCTTCGCCTTGGCCCTGATATCGTCGACCTGGGCCTTGATGCCCTCCACCGAGTTGCCGTTGGTGAAGTACCAGTCAGAGACGCGCGAGGCCATGTCGCGGGCGGCACGCGAGCTGCCGCCCTGGAAGATCTCCGGCTGCGGGTCGATCGGCTTCGGCTTCAGCGAGTAGTTCGTGAAACGATAGAAGTCGCCGCGGAGATTGAAGTTGTCCTCGGTCCAGATGCCCCGGAGCGCACGGATGAACTCCTCCGAGCGGCGATAGCGCTCATCGTGATCCAGCCAGGGCTCGCCGATCGCGGCGAACTCGCCGCGGAACCAGCCGCTGACGATGTTCACCGCAACGCGCCCCTGGGTGAGATGATTGATGGTGGCGATCTGCTTGGCGACGACCGCCGGATGCCACGGTCCGGGCAGGATCGCGGCGATCACCTTCAGCTTCGTCGTCGCTTCGAGCAGCGCATGGCTGAACGACACCGATTCATGTTGATATTCGGCGCCATAGCCAGCCGTGAAACGGATCTGGCTCAGCGCGTAGTCGAACCCGCTCTCCTCGGCGATCTGTGCCAGCCGCTTGTTGTAGCCGATATCCCAGCTCGTCCGCTGCTCGATGTTGGAGATCACCAATCCGCCCGAAACGTTGGGCACCCAATAGGCGAACTTGATGGACGAATCCTTGGCCGTCATTGTTATCCTCGCTAGTCCTCGTGGTCGTGAATACTTCTGCCGCCGCCAACAGGACGACAGCGAGCCTTTGCGCCGCCAGCTGGCAGCACATTGCGGATTGCATTTGCGATATCGAGATGATCAGCAGGCAGCGCCTGCCGATGTCGCGGTCATCAGCACCGCGACTGCCGCATCAGACGATCAACAGAGCCATGTGCTGGTGGCACGGAACTGGCCGCCATCCGTGAGTGCAGCCGCATCTTGGCAGTTGCAGAGATCATTGCCGATCATGCACGTCCCCTCTGTCAATCACCATCGATCGACCCGCAAAGTGTCGCAGAGAAGCGATAACGCAGCGAGTCCAAGACCGTCTCTTTTTGAAAGGGGAGGTAAAACCGTCTTCCGTAATTTTGCGGGCCGCGGACAATTTGTGCTTTCGATCGTCCTCAGTTCCGCCGGCTAGAACATCTTGAGTTCGACGAACTAATAAGTGCGCAGGATGGTCGCGAGTATTTGTCGTTTCTGCAAGCGAGCAGTCGCTCGCGAAGAATGACTTCACTGCCCGTCGGGCAAATCAGGCGACTTTGTTGCATCATACGAGCACATTCAAAGGTTGAAACGACCAGATTGCCCATGCGCACGAAAACGATTTTCCCCCGACGCATCAGGCTGATTTGGCCTGTCCAGTCGCACGGGGAAAAATTTTCCGCTTTTCCAAAGTGAGCTTTGCTGGTTTCCTCAATCCATCTCCCGCTCGCATGAGGGGCGTATCGCGGTCGTCACGGACGTCGAGCGGGAGGAGCGGTGGACGCGATGGCAGCGGAGCGCAGCTTGCGCCGACGAACGCCGTTGTCGCGTACGGTCAAGTCGCGTGGTCCTGGCATCCCGACGCTGATGCCGCGCTGATGTGTGAGCATCATGCGCACTACGGTGACCAGAAAGCCCGGCGCACCGGGGAGCACGCGAAGCAGCCGTTAAGGCCATCGCGCGGGGATGCCGGTTGCCCGGCTGAACCTGTGGTGACTGCCGCCTGCTTTTTTTCTGCAGGCGGGCCATGGGTTGCGGCCAGCAGCCCGGCATTCCCCGCGCCCTCACCTGCTTCGAGGGCATCACCGATGGGTCACTCGGACGCGACAGCGCCGCGAGAGCGTGAGGCCATGCGCCGATTGGCCGGTCCATCCGGACGATGACGCCGAGCAAGCGGGCGCGACCAATGCAAGAGACCGCGCAATGCTCTCACAGCAGCTTCGCATTGACGAACAGCGTGCGCACCGCGTTGGTGGCCTGCACCGTCATGATCGCATTGTCGGCGGCCGCCTGCAGCGAGGCCATGGCCTGGTCGTGCAGCGACTTGAACTCCATCCATTCGACGGCGTTGAGACTGGTGAGAAACTGATGAGCCTGCCCGACGGTCGAAATCACGAACGGCTTCCCGTTCACCCTGATGTTGAAGGTGGTGCGCAGACGCGTTTCCGAGCTTGCGGGATCATTCATGGGGACCTTCCGGAAGATACGACGGGCGTCACCGCCGAAATCGCGCCGAGGCCCAGCAACCAAGCGTCACTCGGTCTTTTGCGCGGTTCGCGTCGGGGTGCCAGCCTCGAGCCCGACGACGACGACGAGTCGGTTGAACTCGCCCTCATCATACGCCTTCAGGAAGCGATCGTAATTCTTGATCGAGACGCAGCCGTTGGAATCCCCCTCGGGACCCAGCATATAAGGGTGGGTCAGCAATCCGCTCCGGCCGAGGGTCGTTCCCTCCACCACGTTCATGCGCAGGGCGCGCACGCCGTGAAACGGCTTTTCGCGTGGCTTGAGCTCGTAAGTGGCCGGCGGCGTCGCGCCGATCATGCGCTGATTGACGTGCTCAGGGTCGTCGCGCAGGCTGCCCATGCCGGAATGGGCTTCGAGCCCGATGCCGGAGGGCAGATAGACCATCTTGGCCTTGATGTCGTACACGGCGGTCTTTTCGTAGCCGAGCGCACCAAGATCGATGCCGGAGCGAACGACACCGCTGTCCGGCCCGAGCGAGGCGTATTTGGTCGGGCTCGGCAGCAGGTCGGACAGGCGCTGCAGAATCGAGCGATCATCGACACGTCCCGTGGTCTCGGCGGGCGCGGCCGATGCAAGATTGACCGGCATGTCGGCGGTAGACGGCCGCGGCCGGGGCAGCGGCACGCCGGGCGCCGGCAGCGCAACCGTGGTGCCTTCCGTGAGCTTCGGCCGCCATTCGCCGCCATTGAGGTCGCGCCCGTTCGGGTCCCGCGATTCCATGCCTTTCACCAGCGCGGCCCGCGCATCCAGCAACTGGCGATCGATTCCGCGCAAAGCGAAGCGGTCGAGCGCGCGCAGGGCGTCCTTCTCGGAATAGGCGGTCGCCGACGCAGAGACCGGCGCGAAACGTGTCTCGAAGGTGGTGGATGGCGGCTCGGGCGCCGACAGCGCCGCAGTCGTCAGCGGGGCCGGATCGCTGCTGTCGCTGCCGACCCAAACGGCCGCACCGCCGGCAACCGCCAGCGCGGCAAGCACCAGCGCGATCGCTTCGGAGTGCCCGAAGCGGCCACGCAACAACAGCACCTCTACGCTCGCTTCACTGGAAGCCATCACGTCCCCGATATACGCCCCCTTCGGACTACAAGCGGAAGTAGCCGACCCCAAGGGGTACGATTCGACCCGTCATGACATAGGATGGCAAGAGTGCGGCATAATCTAGACAAAGACCAGCCCGCATTGATCCGGCATGGCAGCCGAGCAAAGCGGGAAAAGCGCCTCGCCCAAGCTGCCTTATTGAAAAATATCTATATATTTCAATTAGATGGAGGCATCCATGAACGCGGATTGCCATGATCTCAACCGATTTATCGAGGCGCAGACTCCGATTTATTCCCACGTGACCGCCGAACTTGCCGCCGGTCGCAAGCAAAGCCACTGGATGTGGTTCATCTTTCCCCAGGTGGACGGGTTGGGGACCTCGGCCATGGCCCAACGCTATGCCATTCGGTCCCGCGCGGAGGCGGAGGCCTATCTGGCGCACCCTTTGCTCGGCAGCCGTCTCGTCGAATGCACCCGGCTGGTGCTCGCCGTCCCCGGCAAGTCGCTCTGCGACATTCTCGGCACGCCTGACGACGCCAAGTTTCGCTCCTGCATGACGCTGTGCGATGCGATTCGTCCGCAAGCGGATTTCGGCGCCGCACTCGACCGCCACTGCGATGGCGCGCGTGATCCCGCCACCCTGGCCTTTTTGCAGCGCGGCACCGCCTGACGTCTTGGCGGCGCAGCGATTCACACCGGCGTCATCGGTAGCATGCTGATGAGTTCAGCGTCCGGCGAGCTGGATTTCAGGTGATAGCCGAACACGAAACTTGATCGCGCCCAGATTTGCGGCTCCCATCCGCCGCATTGTTTGTCCCAAGGAGACACGCTCATGAGGAAGTTTTTTCTGATTGCCGCGCTCACGACCTTCGCCGCCGGCTCTGCTTTCGCCCAGGACAGCTGCGAGACCAAGGCCATGGGCAAGGATGGCAAGCCGCTCGCCGGAGCCGCCAAGACCTCGTTCATGAAGAAGTGCATGGCCGACAGCTGCGCAGCCAAGGCGGTCGGCTCCGATGGCAAGAAGCTCGCCGGCGCGGCCAAGACCAGCTTCATGAAGAAGTGCGAGGCCGGCACCTGAACTGGGCTTAGCCGATGACACGGCGGCCTCGCCACCAGGCGGGGCCGATGATCGGCAGGGGGAGTTCCATCGGCGCTGGGCGTATCGGCAGGCGCGATTGACATGTTACAACGTCGCGTAACCCTCACATCGAGTTGCCAATGCCGTGCCGCGTTGAGAACCGCCTGCTCTGCCTTCATCCGCATTCAGGCGAGGCGGTCGCGACGTGACATCCTTCGAGATCGCCGCGCTCCAGCAACGGATTCAGGAGCTGGAAAGCGAGAATGCCCGACTGCAGGCGCTGTTCACCGCCGACGCCGGTCGCCGCGCCCGCGCCGAAACGGCGCTCGCCGAGAGTGAGGAGCGTTACCGGACGCTGTTCAACTCGATCGATGAAGGCTTCTGCATCATCGAGTTCTTCGACGGCCCGCACGGCCCGCTGAGCGACTACATCCATATCGAGGCCAATCCGGCCTATGCGCTGCACGCGGGCATCCCGAACGTGGTCGGCCAGAAGGTCCGGGAGATGGTGCCGAACGAGGCTGACGGCTGGGTCGAGCTGTATGGCGACGTCTTGCGCAGCGGCGCGCCGATCCGGTTCGAGCGCGAGCTGGTCGCGACCGGGCGGCACCTGGAGCTGGCCGCGTTCCGGGTCGAGCCTGCGACGCGACGCCAAGTCGCGGTGCTGTTCCAGGACATCACCGCGCGCAAGCGCGCCGAGGCGGCACTGCAGGAGATCAATGACACGCTGGAAGCGCGCGTCGTCGCAGCGCTCGCCGAGCGCAAGCTGCTTGCCGACATCGTCGAAGGCACCAACGCCTTCGTCCAGGTGGTCGACATGCAATTCCGGCTGATCGCGATCAACGGCGCAGCCGTGCAGGAATTCGAACGCATCTTCGACGTTCGGCCCAAGGTCGGCGATCACCTGCTGGAGCTGTTCCAGGACCTTCCGGAGCATCGATCGGCCGTTCGGGCCGTGTGGTCGCGGGCATTGGCCGGCGAGGAATTCGTCGCGGTCGACGAATTCGGCGATGTCAGCCGCAACCGACGCTTTTACGAGATGCGCTTCTCGGTGCTGCGCGACGCCACCGGCGAGCAGATCGGCGCCTATCAATTCGCCTACGACGTCACCGACCGGCTGCGCGAGCAGGCGCGGCTGCGTGAGGCCGAGGAGGCGCTGCGCCAATCGCAGAAGATGGAGGCGGTCGGACAGCTGACCGGCGGCATTGCGCATGACTTCAACAATCTGCTGACCGGCATCATGGGCTCGCTCGAGATGCTGCAGACCCGTCTGCGCCAGGGCCGTTTCTCGGACGTCGACCGTTACGTCGCGGCGGCCCAGGGCGCCTCCAAGCGTGCCGCCGCGCTCACGCACCGACTGCTGGCCTTCTCCCGCCGCCAGACGCTGGATCCCAAGCCGACCGACGTCAACCGGCTGGCGATGGGCATGGAGGAGCTGGTGCGCCGCACCGTCGGCCCGCAGATCACGCTCGAAGTGGTGACCGCCGCCGGACTGTGGCCGGCACTGATCGATTCGCCCCAGCTCGAAAGCGCTCTGCTGAACCTCTGCATCAATGCGCGCGACGCGATGCCTGAGGGAGGCCGGATCACCATCGAAACCGCCAACAAATGGCTGGACGATCGCGCCGCCCGCGAACGCGATCTGCCGCCGGGCCAGTACATCTCGCTCTGCGTGACGGATACGGGAACCGGCATGACGCCCGACGTGATCGAACATGCTTTCGATCCGTTCTTCACGACCAAGCCGATCGGTCAAGGCACCGGCCTCGGCCTCTCGATGGTCTACGGCTTCGCGCGCCAGTCGGGCGGCCAGGTGCGGATCTATTCCGAACTGGGTGAAGGCACCACGATGTGTCTTTATTTTCCCCGCCATTATGTCGGCGAGGCCGAGCCTGCCGATCCCGACCAGCGCGGAGCTCCGATGGCGTCGTCCACGGGACAGACCATCCTGGTCGTGGACGATGAGCCGACCATACGCATGCTCGTCATGGAGGTGCTCGATGAGCGCGGCTATGCCGTCATCGAGGCCAAGGACGGCCCAACAGGGCTCGCGGCTCTGCAGTCCAACGCGCGGATCGATCTGCTGATCACCGATGTCGGCCTGCCCGGGGGTATGAACGGCCGTCAGCTTGCGGACGCGGCGCGTGCCACGCGGCCCGGCCTCAAGATCCTGTTCATCACGGGCTATGCCGAAAACGCGATCCTGAGTAGCGGCCAACTCGCTCCGGGCATGCAGGTGCTGACAAAGCCTTTCGATGTCGAAGCACTGGCCGGCCGCGTCACCGAGATGGTGGAGGGGTAAGGAGAGGAGAGCCGCGACGGTATTGAACCCGAGGGAACTCGGAGCACACCACTGCATGCCGCCCCGCATCGACGGGCCCATGCGAGATGACCATGCTGACTGCCTCCGCCCTGCTCTGGACCCGCATCGCCGCCGACATCTTCGGCTTTCTGGCCCTGAATTCCGGCTACGGCCTCTGGCTCCAGCGCAAGAAGACCAGCGGCGGGCGCCACTGGCCGGTCGTCGAAGGCGAGGTCGTAGCGTCCGAGGTGTCTCTCGCGGCGACACATCGGTCGGCTGACGACACCGACGCCAAGCCCGACATCCGCTACCGCTACGAGGTGCTCGGGACGAGCTACGAGGGTCATCGCATCCGCTTCGGCAGCCCGAGCCACGTCACCCGCCTGCAGGCCGAGGAGCTTACCGGCAGATATCCGAAAGGCGCGAAGGTTCGCGTCTTCTACGATCCAAAGCGCCCGTCGCAGTCGGTGCTCGAGCCGGCCGATGCCAGCGGCACGGCTGCGCTGGCGGCGCTTTTCATCGTGATGTGCGCCGTCACCGCGGTGCTCGTGGCGCATTCGCTCGCTGGCAAGGTGTTGACGACGGAGGCTGGCGTGCCGCTGTTCGCCTTCCTGCTGCCGTTCGCCCTGCTGGGCTTCGGCGCCGTCGCCCTCGCCTCCTATTGGAAGCTTCGTCAGGAGAGCATGGCGAGCCGGTCCTGGCCGACCACGCCGGGGCGGATCACGCGCTCGGGCGTGACGGTGGAGATCACGCGGCGGGAGAACGACCGCGGGCGTGAGGTCGAGGAGGAACGCTTCCGCGTCACCATTGACTACAGCTATGCCGTCGGCGGCCGCAGCTTCCACAGCATGCATTGGAACTGGGGCTGGACCGCACTGTATCCGGACAGGTCAAGCGCCGAAGCCATCGCCGCCCAATACCCGGTCAACAGCGACGTCACGGTCTTCTACGATCCGACCCGGCCCGAGACGGCCGTGCTCGATCCAACCAACAAGAGCGGCGTCGCCGCTCCGCTCTGGGTCGGTCTCTTTCTGATCGCGATCGGCGCGCTGTTCCTGTTCATCTTCACCCACGTCCAAATGAGCTAGTTGCATGAGCCCCCGCCTCGCATCCCGTCATCATGACTGCGGCACCGCACCGAAGAGCATTGGGCGGCTTGCGATGCTGACGGTGCTCACGACGCTGTGGCTGGCGCCCGCCGCCGCTGTTCAACCGGATACGGTCTACTTCCCGAGCGCCGATGGCCGCGCCGAACTGACCGGCTATCTGTTCAAGCCGCAGGGCACAGGACCATTTCCTGCAATCGTCATGCTCCATGGCCGGGGCGGCCCCTACTCGTCCAACGTCAACGCGGACTGCACGCTGGTCTCGCGCGCGGTACCGGCATCGCCATGCAATGCCGTCACACTGTCGAAACGGCACGTGATGTGGGGCAACTACTGGGCCGAGCACGGCTACCTCGCGCTATTGCCCGACAGCTTCGGTCCACGCGGCAAGGCGCACGGCTTCGGCCGCGGTACCCATGACGATCCGGATCGGGCCGACGTCAACGAGAGGACCGTGCGGCCGCTCGATGCCGAGGGGGCGCTCGCCTATCTGCGCCAGCGCAGGGACGTCGTGCCAGATCGCATCGTGCTGCAGGGCTGGTCCAACGGCGGCAGCACGGCATTGAACGTGCTGCTGCGACAGGGTCTGGCGTCAACCGGCTTCCGCGGCGCGCTGATCTTCTATCCGGGCTGTGGCGAGAACTCGCTGCTGGGCCCGACGCTCAGAAGCCATGTCCCGGTCCAGCTGTTCCTTGCCGCCGACGACGAGGAGGTCTCGCCTGCGCTCTGCAGCGCCATGGCCGAGCGCTCGCGGCAGGTGGGCACGGCGATCGATACAACGATTTATCCCGGCGCGAGCCACGGCTTCGACGAACCGTCGGCGAGCCGTCAGTCGGTCGCCGGCAACGGCTCGGCGATGGACGACACGCTCCGGCGCGCCGCTCCGCTCGTCGTCGAGTGGCTGAAGCGATGACCGGCCGTTGCCACCACGCGATCAGCTGCGCAGGCCCGGCGCCTCGTGGCCGCTGCGGGCGACATATTCGGTGTAGCCGCCACCATATTGATGCAGGCCATCCGGCGTCAATTCGAGCACGCGATTGGACAGTGCGGCGAGGAAATGTCGATCGTGCGAGACGAACAGCATCGTGCCTTCGAAGCTCGACAGCGCCGCGATCAGCATCTCCTTGGTCGCCATGTCCAGATGGTTGGTCGGCTCGTCCAGCACCAGAAAGTTCGGCGGATCATACAGCATCTTGGCCATCACCAGCCGCGCCTTCTCGCCGCCCGACAACACCCGGCAGCGCTTCTCCACATCGTCGCCGGAGAAGCCGAAACAGCCGGCCAGCGCGCGCAGCGAGCCTTGGCCAGCCTGCGGGAACGAATGCTCCAGCGATTCGAACACGGTCTCGTCGCCGTCGAGCAGATCCATCGCATGCTGCGCGAAATAGCCCATCTTGACGCTGCCGCCGATCGTCACCGAGCCGTCGTCGGGCTCGGCGGTCCCCGCGACCAGCTTCAGCAACGTCGATTTGCCGGCGCCGTTGACCCCCATGACGCACCAGCGCTCCCTGCGCCGGATCATGAAATCCAGCCCCTCATAGATGCGGCGGCTGCCGTAGCTCTTGGACACCTTCTTCAGCGCGACGACGTCCTCGCCCGAGCGCGGCGCCGGCAGGAAGTCGAACGCCACGGTCTGGCGGCGCTTCGGCGGCTCGACGCGCTCGATCTTGTCGAGCTTCTTGACCCGGCTCTGCACCTGCGCCGCATGCGACGCCCGCGCCTTGAAGCGCTCGATGAACTTGATCTCCTTGGCGAGCATCGCCTGCTGGCGCTCATATTGCGCCTGTTGCTGCTTCTCGTTCAGCGCCCGCTGCTGCTCGTAGAAATCGTAGTCCCCGGAATAGGTCGTGAGCTGGCCGGCGTCGATCTCGATGACCTTGTTGATGATGCGGTTGATGAACTCGCGATCGTGCGAGGTCATCAGCAGCGCCCCCTCATAACCCTTCAGGAAGTGCTCCAGCCAGATCAGGCTCTCGAGATCGAGATGGTTGGACGGCTCGTCGAGCAGCATGACGTCGGGGCGCATCAGAAGGATGCGGGCCAGCGCGACACGCATCTTCCAGCCGCCGGACAACAGGCCGACATCCTTGTCCATCATCTCCTCGGAGAAGCCGAGGCCGGCCAGCGCCTCGCGGGCGCGGCTGTCGAGCGCATAGCCGTCGAGCTCCTCGAACCGCGCCAGCACCTCGCCATAACGCGCGATGATCTCGTCCATCTCGTCGGCGCGGTCCGGATCGGCCATGGCCGCCTCAAGCTCCTTGAGCTCGGCCGCGACCGCCGACACCGGCCCTGCTCCGTCCATGACCTCCGCCACGGCGCTGCGGCCGCTCATCTCGCCGACGTCCTGGTTGAAATAGCCGATCGAGACGCCACGATCGATCGAGACCTGACCTTCGTCCGGCTGCTCACGGCCCGAGATCATCCGGAACAGCGTCGTCTTGCCGGCCCCGTTCGGGCCCACCAGCCCGATCTTCTCGCCGCGCTGGAGCGCGGCGGAGGCCTCGATGAACAGAATCTGGTGGCCGACTTGCTTGCTGACGTTGTCGAGGCGGATCATGAGGGCTCAGGCGGTGGACGGGTTGCCGCCGCTCTTAGTCGATGCGCGCCGCGGGTGGAAGGCGCAATTTTGCACCGCAACTCACGCCCCAAGCGGGCCCGGTCAGCGGCCCTGCGGCCGGAAATCCTGGTTGCCGAACGGCTTCTCGGTCGGGATGCGGATGGCGACATAGCCGCGATCCATCGACGCGTGGCACGCATTGCAGCCCGAGGTCAGCTCGGTCACCGCCGAGGCGAAGCGCTTGCCGTCCTTGGCGGTGATCGCATCGGAGATCGACTGGATCGGCTGGCTCAAGGTGGTCACATTGTCCACCGGCAGACCCGAATAGAAGGCGGCCGCATCCGAGAGGCTCTGCTTGAGCTGCGCCAGCTCGTAGCCCGCAAGATCCCAGTTCTTGGCCTGCCCGGCGAACCACAGCTTGGCGTGCCTCACCTGGACGAGATTCATGATGTCGCCGAGCCGCGGCAAATATTGCTCGGCACCGGACGCCGCCGGCATGACGGCCAGCGACACGGCCGCGCCGGCCAGCACGATGCCAGCCAACCATTTGCGATTATTCATTCGACACTCCGCTTCCCAGATCCGCGTCTCCGCCATCCAGCAGACATACCGTCCCCGTCCGGACCCGGACTTGCGTTTGATCAAGACGGACGACGAACGCACGCCACCGACGAAGTGCCTTCACAAACGAATGATCCGCCGGAGCGGCTGCTCCGGCGGATCATCATGTCAGCCCCTGCCCCGGGGTGTTGTGGTCGGCGTCTTAGGCCGCGGCTTTCGCGCCGGTCGGAACCGTCGAGATCGTCTTCAGGACCTGAGACGCGATCTGGTAGGGGTCGCCCTGGGAGTTCGGACGGCGGTCTTCCAGATAGCCCTTGTAGCCGTTGTTCACGAAGGAATGCGGCACGCGGATCGAGGCGCCGCGGTCGGCCACACCCCAGCTGAAGGTGTCGATCGACGCGGTCTCGTGCTTACCGGTCAGACGCATGTGGTTGTCCGGACCGTACACGGCGATGTGGTCGGCGCGGGCCTCCTTGAAAGCGTCCATGAGCTTCTCGAAGTACTCCTTGCCGCCGACTTCGCGCATGTACTTGGTCGAGAAGTTGCAGTGCATGCCCGAGCCGTTCCAATCGGTGTCGCCGAGCGGCTTGCAGTGGAACTCGATGTCGATGCCGTACTTCTCGGTGAGACGCAGCATCAGGTAGCGGGCCATCCACATCTGGTCAGCAGCCGTGCGCGAGCCCTTGCCGAACACCTGGAATTCCCACTGGCCCTTTGCCACCTCGGCGTTGATGCCTTCGTGGTTGATGCCGGCCGCGAGGCACAGGTCGAGATGCTCTTCGACGATCTTGCGGGCGACGTCGCCGACGTTCTTGAAGCCGACGCCGGTGTAGTACGGACCCTGCGGAGCCGGATAGCCATACTCCGGGAAGCCGAGCGGACGGCCGTCCTTGTAGAAGAAGTACTCCTGCTCGAAGCCGAACCACGCGTCCGGATCGTCGAGGATGGTGGCGCGGGCGTTCGACGGATGCGGGGTCTTGCCGTCCGGCATCATCACTTCGCACATCACCAGCACGCCGTTGGTGCGGGCGGCATCGGGATACACGGCGACCGGCTTCAGCACGCAGTCGGAGCTATGGCCTTCGGCCTGCATCGTCGACGAGCCGTCGAAGCCCCAAAGAGGCAGCTGTTCCAGGGTCGGGAACGAGGAAAATTCCTTGATCTGTGTCTTGCCGCGCAAATTCGGCACCGGCTTGTAGCCGTCGAGCCAGATATACTCGAGCTTGTATTTCGTCATTGAGCCTCTCTGTCTTATCGAAAGGTGGGAGCCCAGCAATCGAAGGCACCCCGCTTACCCGGCCACGATCGGCCAGCGCTCTCTTAAGCACGGAACGTGCCAAGTCCTGCGGCGTCCCGTCGCACGCACCGGGGCTCATCCGGACACCGCGCCCCCCGACTTTCACACCCCAAAGGTGCGGCAAAGCGGCGCGGCCGGGATTGCACGGAGTGCATGGCGACAAGAACAGCGCGTCAAAAACACGCTTGATTCCTTGGCATTTGCGGCAATGCGAAAAACAGGGCGACCAAGGCATCAGCAAGCCCGGGACATTTTCGAAAAGAAGTCGCGCTCCTCCCGCAACCTTTGATCCGGCCCAAGCGTTAGTCACCTGCCCGTTGCTTCGCACGGGGCAAATGCTGAAATGCCCTCGAAATGCGCAACATGTGATTTCATTTTGATCATATTGCATTCTCCAAGGCAGCGCCGATATCGAGACTGGTAACCACAAGAGAACGAGTCGGGCGCACCATCATCCGTGGTCCGATGGAAAGGAGACTGAGGAATGGACACGAACGTGAACGAGGGATCCGCAAGGATCTATCAATTCCCACGCGGAGGACGGGCCGGTCTCGCGCCTCGGCATCCTGCAATCGCATCTGCCCGGCAGGTCGCTCCGGCCTTGCAGCCCTCGATCTACAGCGGCAGCTGGTATCACGACGAGGCGATCCAGGAAGCCAAACCGGCGTGGGACCGCTGATGTCAGACGATGCCGTGACGCAATTGCGCCTTTGCTAAAGGGTCGGACCGACGAGGTTCCGGCCCTTTTGCTTCATGGCTCCCACGCGATGCGATGCCCGCCCCTTGTGAGCGGCGGATCTTGCCCCGAACGCACGCAAGGACGTTCCCCCACGAAGCGCCATCTTCTATCGTAAGCGCATGCTCGATCCGAATCGCCGCCATCTCGGCCTGCAAGGGGCCAGCAATTTCAGGGATCTCGGCGGTTATCCCAGCAGCCATGGCCGGCATGTGCGCTGGCGACAGCTGTTTCGGTCAAACCATCTCGGTCAGTTGACGACATCCGATACCGCCGTCCTGCGTCAGCTCGGCATTCGCACGGCGTTCGATTTCCGCGGTCGCGACGAGCGTTTGGCCGGCCTGTGCGCGCTCGACGACATCGCCGTGCACTCATTGTCGATCGAGCCGAGTGTCGTCCCGGCGTTACGGGCCCGGGCCATGGCAGGACGGCTCAACGCCGAGGATGCGCTCGGCCTGATGCGGGACTCCTACCGCAACTACATCCGCAATCACACGCCGCGCTTTCGGACGCTGTTCGATCACCTGCTGCGGGACACCGCGCCCCTCGTGATCCATTGCACGGCGGGCAAGGACCGCACCGGCGTCGCCTGCGCGCTGCTGCTGCACGCACTCGAAGTCCCCGAGGATGTGATCTTCGAAGATTACCTGCTCACGAACCAGTTCTACCGGCGCGATAGCGCAGTTCGGCCGGATCTGCCCGAGGAGATCCTGCAGGCCATCAGAACGGTGCAGGCGTCATTTCTGACGGCGGCGTTCGACGCCATTCGCGATGATCATGGCGGTCTCGAACACTATCTGCGCGACGGGCTCGGTCTCGGCGCTGCAGAGCGCAGGGCCCTGCAGGATCGCTATCTCACGCGTTGAGCTGCTCAGTTCGGCAGTTTCGCGCGCTGGATCGAGACCACGCGCGCCGCTGCGGACGATCTGACGGTCTTGACCATCAGCTCAAGACGGAAGCCGAGCGCCGCCTCCTCACTCTTCGGAAAGAACAGGATCGCCGCGAAGGAGAGATGCCCACCGGAATCGAGCTTCACCGGCAGATCTTCGCGGACACGAAACACCCGCCCCTTGGCTGCGCCGCCAGCGGCCTGGCTGACAGCTCGCTCGACGAGATCGCGCAGGTCCAGCGACACCACGTCGCCGTCGCCAATGCCATGGAAGCGCAAGGACTCGGTTTCCCAGCGGCTGTTCTCGACCTCCACCACGGCGCGGCTGTCGGGCGACCAGGCGGCAATCAGGTCACGGCGGTTGGCCCGCATCTCGCCGGAGGCCCAATAGGTGCTGCCGAGCGTCCCCAGCACTGCACCATCCGGAAGTCTGATCAGGACGTTTTCGACGGCGCCGGACGGCTCGGACGCTCCGGACGGCAATCCTTTGGGCGTCCGCCAGCCGAAGGCAAGCTTGCCCGAGGGGGCAATGGTTTCGGGGAACACGCGGATCGCCCCCTGGCCTGTGCCACAGATGAAGCTCTGATGTTGATCAGGCACACAGGGTGCCTCAGCTCCAGCCGCGACCGCGGTCGTGCTCGCAGCGGCGATGATGCCGATAACCGCAATGCTTGCGCCAATTCGATTCATGCGTCTGATGTTAGCGGCATTGCGCCCGCAAGCGCAGCTCGGCATTGTCGTCTGCATGGACGATTGACGGCTACGGCCCAGGGGACATCGTCGTAGATCGGGCTGCGCCGCTCGCGGCAGCCTCGGTCTCAGGCGGCCTCGATATCCGCCGTCTCAGCGGCTTCCATCGCGTCGAGATCGGCAATGACCTCCTCGAATGCGGAAATCGCCTGCTGCACCGCTGCAATCTGCATCAACTCCCAGCCGGTGACCGGACCGGCACGGTTCTGCAAGGCGACCACGAGATCCCGCCGCTGTTCCTTCAGCTGCACCAGCGGCAAACCATGGTCCGGCAGATGTCTCATCATGACAAAGCTCCAACGCCCCTCAGGCGGCATAAGACGACGCTAGCCTCTCACCCTGGCGATCCTCTTACGAAAGTCCGACAAATTTTATCGATCAGGCCCGCGGTGCCCACGGCTTCGGCAAGTGCCCGGATGACATGGGCGGTCACGCATTCGCTCACGAGCCGATCGTCATCATCGTCATCGAATGGCTCACACTCAGATGCAATTCCATCCCGCGGGCCGCGCAGCCATTGCAACTCGTCGGCGTGGCAATAGTATAAAAGCCGGGCACGCGGGGCGAATGGAGACCAGGGGACGGAATGAACGGAGCAGTGATTGTCATTACGGGCGCGCAGGGGGCGCTAGGGCGGAGCGTTGCCGATCTCGCTCTGGCGCGGGGCGCGCACGTGGCCGGAATCGATCATGCCCAGGCAGAAATCCCAGCCAGCGACGACCGCATCGAACTCGGAGGGGTCGACCTGTCCGATCCCGAACAGGCGAAGGTCGCAATCGACTCGGTCGCGGCCCATTTCGGCACTCTGGATGCCCTGATCAACATCGCCGGCGCATTTGCGTTCGAGAATGCAGCCGATGGCGACGATACGGTCTGGGACAAGATGCATGCGCGCAATCTCATGACGGCGCTGCATGCCTCGCGCGCTGCGATCCCGCATCTGGTGCGTTCCAGCACCGGCCGCATCGTCAATATCGGCGCGATGGGCGCGCTGCAGGCCGGCGCCGGCATGGGCCCCTACGCTGCCTCCAAATCCGGTGTGCATCGCCTGACCGAGGCGCTCGCATCGGAGTGGAAAGGCAAGATCACCGTCAATGCCGTGCTGCCTTCGACCATCGACACGCCGGCCAATCGCGCCAGCATGCCGAAGGCCGATTTCGACAAATGGGTGACGCCGCAGGAACTCGCGGAAGTGATTCTGTTTCTTGCAAGCGACGCCGCGAGCGGCGTGACCGGCGCGCTGATACCGGTGGTTGGCCGCATGTAGGCGCAGCGCCGTCCATCAATCGCTGGCTTGGCGCTGAC
Source organism: Bradyrhizobium denitrificans (assembly GCF_013179005.1). NCBI lineage: Bacteria > Pseudomonadati > Pseudomonadota > Alphaproteobacteria > Hyphomicrobiales > Nitrobacteraceae > Bradyrhizobium > Bradyrhizobium denitrificans. The sequence goes on from NZ_JABFDP010000014.1 coordinate 145,898, forward strand.
ATCGCGCGACTCGTCGCGCTAGACTCGCGCCTTGAGTCGCACGCAGGGATACTCCCTTGGAAACCGCGCTGTATCTGCCCGTGAAACGGTTCCTCGAAAACCTCGGCTTTACAGCCAAAGGGGAGATCGGCGGCTGTGACGTGGTCGCGCTGAAGGGCGACGAGCCGCCACTGGTGGTGATCTGCGAGTTGAAGCAGTCTTTTAATCTGGAGCTGCTGCTGCAGGCCGTCGATCGCGCCGGCGCCTGCGATGAGGTCTGGGTTGCGGCCAGACTGTCGGCGCGTGGCAAAGGCCGCGAAAGCGATGCCCGCTACCGCAACCTTTGCCGGCGGCTCGGCTTCGGCATGCTCGCGGTAACCTCCAGCGGTCAGGTCGAGGTGCTGGTGCAACCGCCCACGACTGCACCGCGGAAAAACCTCAAGAAGAGATCGCGGCTGGTGAGCGAGCATCAGCGGCGCAAAGGAGATCCGGTGGCCGGCGGCTCGACTCGCGCACCGGTGATGACCGCCTATCGCCAGCAGGCGCTGGCCTGCGCCTCCGCACTGTCGGGCGGCCCGAAGCGTGTGCGAGAGCTTCGTGCCGACATCCCAGACGCACCGAAGATCCTTCAGCGTAACGTCTATGGCTGGTTCGACCGCGCCGAGCGCGGGGTCTACGCTCTCACGCCAGCCGGGCATGCAGCCTTGCGCCGCTGGCCCCAGAATATCCACATCACGGAGGCCGCGTTGCCCGATCGCGACATGGTGAACGCATAACTGGGCTGCCGTGCAGATTTCATATTGCAATGCAACAAAGCTGCTTCTAGGTATCCCGGACGATTCACGAGGCCCCCATGAGCGAAGATTGGAACACCAAGTACGGTCCGCGTCGCGTCAGGCGTGATCCTCCGACCTTGGAGGAGGCGATCTTCGCTGCGTCCGGCATCACGGATGATGTCCAGGCCCAGGCCGAGATCGCATCAGCCCTGATGGGACTCCCGCTCGAGCAGGTACTGCCTGAGGTGAAGAAAGCCAGTCGGGTTGCTGCGCGGACCAATACACGCGTGATTACCGCCGACCAAGGCACCCAGCAGCGCGCCGTCGTGGTGGAACGCCGCACCGTGCGCCGTTTCAACTTCGACAAGCGCACCGGCACCTGATCGGACGACTCTGTCGCCCGCGCGAGCGCGCGACAGGCCGGCTCACAAATCCCAAAGACCCTTCTCAAACGACAAGAGCGCAGCGGCACCGCCGTTGCGCTCTTGTCGTTGTGCAAGCTTGTGAGTTCAAGCCGCGCGCTGGTCGCCATACATGCGCGTGACCAGCTTCCAGCAGGCGCGGTTGAGGTTGAAGAAGGCACGTGCCGCTGCGATCGGCGCCTCGATCACGAGCTTCGTCAATTCGTCCTGCGGCTGCTGCTCCAGATCGATCGTGCCCGTCGACTCCCCATGGCGGAACGCCAGGTGGGCCCCGAACTTGGCCGCCAAGGCCCGCATCGCGTGGTTCTGCGCTCCGGTCGTGACCCGCAGCTGGCGGTAGCCCTTCCAGCGCGCCTCCGAGATCACGCGCTGAAACAGCAGGCTGCCAACACCGCGACGGCGCACGCAGGATTCCACGCTGAACGCAATCTCCGGGAGCCCGTCTTCCGACTGCTCCGGCGGATGCATCTCGGCCGCACCGCGGACCATGCCGTTTTCCATATAGGCGACAACGATCGTGCCGTCAGCCGCACAGCGGGCCGCATAGCGTTCGATGAAACTGTCATCGAGGAAGCCGTTGAATCGATCGTGCCGGCTCTCAGGATCGAGCCGCAACAGATGATCGCGCAGCAGCGGCAGTTCCTCGTGCTGGCTGAGCGTCCGCACATAGCCGAAGCCCGGCCGCGGACGAAAACTATCTAACTGTGACACTGCCAAGACTCCTCTTCGAAGCCCTCGTGCACAAGCGTCTTCCCTAGACAGCGGCTATATTGTGCATCGCAACATTCATTGCAAGCCCCGTGCTCTACGGAGGGAACATGCGGCCATGCGCGCACCGCGTGAGTTAACAACTCGTTTGTGTACGAATCAATCGAGCACGAGCTGGGTCTGGGTGACGACCGCCACCAGCCGGCCTTCGGCGGTCTCGATCCGGGTTTGCCATACCTGGGTGCGGCGCCCGCGATGCACCGGGGTCGCAATCGCCGTGATGACCGTCCCCTCCTTGGCGCCGCCGATGAAATTGGTCTTGCTCTCGATCGTCGTGGTGCCTTTGGCATCGTCGGGAAGGTTGATGACAGTGGCGGCAGCCCCCACCGAATCGGCCAGCGCCATGACGGCGCCGCCGTGAACGGTATGATGCAACGTACACAGATCGGCCCTGACCCGCATCGTCGCCACCACCCGATCCGCGCCGGCTTCGGTGAACGTGACACCCTTCAGTTCCGCGAACGGCATCTTCAGCGCATTGATCTTGTCCAGCGGTGTCATGCCGTTCTCCTCCTGATCGGACACGGGTCTGCCTCCGTCAGAGCCGCCGACGAATGCACCAAGTGAATGCGCCAGGCAGTGACTCGCGCGCAATGACCTGCGAGGTCATTGCGCGTCGTCGTGATCCCGCTCAGCTCAGCTCGGCTCCACTCCGCACCAGTCGGCGACGAACAATGCCATGGTCTTGGTCGCCTGGCGCAGCGAAGCAAGATCGACATATTCGTTGAAGCCATGCATCGCAGCGCCAGCGGCGCCGAAACACAGACTCGGGATGTTGTAGTTCAGCCCGTAAAAGCGGGTGTCGGTGAGCGCGGTGAAGACGAGATCCTGGACCTCCCCGCCATAGACCGCGTTGAAAGCCCGTCCGAACGCCGCCTCCGGCTCGGCCGAATCCGCGAGTTCGTAGCCTTCGGACAGGAAGCCCGACCATTCCACGACCGGCGGATTGTTGGACAGGAAACGGTGATCGCGTGAGGCAGCCGCGACGCAAGCGAGGATCTCGTTCTGACAGTCCTTGATCGACCAACCCGGCAGCACCGCGATCCGACAATCCACATCGCACCACGCCGGCACGCTCGACGCCCAATCGCCGCCCCTGATGATCCCGGGATTGAAGTTGATGGGATGATTGAGCGTCTTGAAATGACGATCGCTCTTGGCCCGCTCGTTCCACTCGGCCTCGAGCTTCTCCAGCGCGTGGATCAGATGATAGCTCGCCTGGATCGCATTGGCGCCGATCCCGGCCTCGAACACATGGGCGGGAAAGCCGCGCACCTTCAAACGGAACCAGATCACGCCGACCTGCGAACGCACCATCTTTTCGCTGGTCGGCTCGGGTATGAAGCAGGCATCGGCGCGATAGCCGCGCTGCAGAGTGGACAGCGCGCCGACGCCGGTGCTCTCCTCCTCGATGACGGACTGGACGTGAATGCGGGCCGTCGGCTTGAACCCCGCAGCCTTGATGGCATCCAGCGCATACAACGCACCGATCGTGCCGGACTTCATGTCGCAGGCGCCGCGGCCATACATCCGCCCGTCGCGGATGACCGGCGAGAATGGCGGCGTCTCCCACATCTCGAGCGGCCCCGCCGGCACCACGTCGCAATGGCCCTGCAGGATGAGCGAGCGGCCCGCCGTGGTCGCCGGCCGATACGTTCCGACCACGCTGCGCGCCTTCGAGAAGTCATGCTCGATCGGACCGTAACCGCGCATGTCCTTGAGCGCATCGAGCTCGATGTGCCAATCGTCGACCTCGTAGCCGCGCATGCGCAGGAGATCGCCGAACATGTCCTGGCAAGGCCCTTCGGCGCCGCGAGTGGAGGGAATGGCGACGAAATCGCTCGTGGTCGCGAGCTGATGGTCGAAAGCGTCGTCGACGGCGTCGACGATTCGTTGCGTGATGTCGGGCGTGAGCATGCGTGTTCAGGTTCCGATGACTGACCACAGCAGCAAATCACAATCCGATGCGGAGTTGCAGTGGAAATGCCGTTGCTTTCAGAATCGCAAGCCTCCTCGTACATTGACGCATACGAACGACCGCAATGACATACTTTGGAATTTTGCCATGTCGGATCACCGCAACATCCTGTATTTTCTGCTCGGCATTCTCACCGCGGCGGTGATCGTGCTCGGTTACAACTTCTACCAAGCCAAAAGGCAGCCGAACGGCGTCCAGATCAATCTTGGACCGAACGGCCTGAAGATCGAAGGCAAATGATGCGTCCTCTCCGTCCCTCGCTCACGGCATCGCGGTCCCTCGGCGCATTCGGGCTGATGCTTCTTCTGCTCGCACCAGCGCACGCACAATATGTCGGGAGCGAGCAGGACATCACCGATCTCAGGCTGGGCCAGCGCGTGCTGGTCGACGATGGCACCTGCCCTGCCGGCCAGGTGAAGCAGGTCGTCGGAGCCACCATGAGCGAGAACGGCATCGTCCGGACCGTCACATGCGTTCCCCGCTTCGGGCCGAAGAAGTAGCGGGGTGGAGGCGACCTGGTGATGTCTGCCGTACGGTGTGACATGCCGCACAGTTCCCGAACCGCCGACCGTAGATGCTGCCCTCCGGTGAAGACCACGGGGGACACCCATGTCGATGGCACTGGTGCAGGACAACAGCTTTGAACTGCCCGGCCGGCCGCAGCCGGTCAAAGCCGATTTTGGCCGTTACGCCCTGCTCGGCTACATCTCGATCGCGCTCGTATTTGGCGGATTTGGTGTGTGGTCGGCCTATGCGCCGCTCGACCGCGCGGCAATTGCGCCGGGCACGGTGTCCGTCTCCGGCGATCACAAGGTGGTCCAGCACCGCGAAGGTGGCATCGTCAGGGAGATCCTGGCCAAAGAAACCCGCGAGGTGCGCCGCGGCGACCTGCTGTTCCGGCTGCAGCCGACCGAGGCGCAGGCCAACACCGATCTCCTGCGCAAGCAGATGGACGCCGCACTCGCCGAGGAAGCGCGCCTGCTCGCCGAGCGCGGCAATGCACGGATGATCACCTTCCCGGACAGTCTGCTCAATCGGCAAAACGTTCCGGAAGCAGCGCTCGCCATCGCCGATCAGCAGCGGCTGTTCATCGAGCGCCGCAATGGCCTGATCAGCCAGATCAACATCCTGAACTCGCAGATCGTCCAGCAGCAGCAGGAGCTCGCCGGCCGCGACAGGCAGCGCGCCGCGCTGGGGGCGCAACTGGCGAGCTTCGATACGCAGATGAACAATGTCAGGCCTGCCGTCGCGCAGGGCTATTATCCCCGCAACAAGTTCCTGGAGCTGGAGCGCGACCGCGCCCGTGTCGAGGGTGATCTCGGCCAGGCCCAGGCCGACGTGGCACGGCTGACGCAGACGGCGGCGCAAACGCGCCTGCAGATCGATCAGGCGCTGCAGAAATACCAGACGGAGGTCGGCCAGCAGCTCGACGGCACCCGAGCAAAATTGTCGGATCTGCGCGAGAAGCTCGTCATTGCCGAGGACGTGCTGCGCCGTGTCGACATCCGCGCCGAGCGCGACGGTATCGTCATGAACATGAAGGTTCACACGGTCGGCGCCGTGGTGAAGCCGGGCGATACGCTGGCAGAGATCGTGCCGATCGGCGAAGGCGTCGACGTGATGGCGCATGTCTCGCCGCGCGATATCGAGAGCGTCGCGGTCGGACAGAAGGCTGAAGTCCGCTTCCCGAACTTCTCCTCACGCACGACGCCGACGATCTTCGGCAAGGTCCAGAGCGTTTCGGCTGACGCAATATCCGACGAGGCGACCAAGCAGAGCTATTACTCCGCACGGGTCGTGATCGACTATTCGATCCTTCCGCCGGAGATCGCCAGCAAGATCATGCCGGGCATGCAGGCCGACGTGATCATCTCCACGGGTGAACGCACCGTGCTCGAATATCTCGTCGGCCCCCTGCTCAACACCCTGGCCAAGACCTTCCGGGAGAAATGAGGTGCCGGACACAGACTGAGAGCGGGCGCATCGGCGCCCGCGTGGGACGCAGACCATGCGGACCTAGAAACTTCGGTGAGCGCGCCGCCCGATGGCAGACTGCAGCACGGTGACAGCGAAGGCGAAGGTGACGGTTCGTCTTTGAACGAAGGACGCGGGTCGCGCCTGTGTGAGGTTGGTCACGGTGGCAGAGCTCCGCTTGGACGAAGCTCCTCCTGCCAATCGCAAAGGGACCAGTCATGACGACGACCACCGCCCGCAGCCCGCTCGGAACCGCACTGCGGGCCTGCTTTCCCGCGCTCACCGCGACCTTCGTTCTCAGCCTCTTCATCAATGCGAGCATGCTGGCTTCGCCGCTCTATTCGATGCAGGTGTATGACCGCGTGCTCACCAGCCGCAATCTTGGCACGCTGGTGATGCTGACCCTGATCGTCGGCGTTTTCCTGGTGTTGTACGGCATCCTCGAATTTGCCCGCTCCGGGGTGCTGGCGCGCGCCGGCGTCCAGTTCGAAGGCACCCTGCGCCACCCTCTGTTCGAAACGATGATGAAGGCTGAGCTGTCACCGCGGCATCGCTTTGGACAGCAGATCATCCGCGACGCCGAGACCATCCGCGACTGCATCTCGAGCGGCACCGCGGCTATCGCCTGCGACCTGCCCTGGACACCGGTGTTCGTGGCGCTGTGTTTCCTGCAGCACGCCTATCTCGGCATTCTCTCGCTGTTGGGAGCGGTCGTCTTGTTCTCGCTGGCGCTGTTGACCGAGTTTTACACGCGCTCCAGCGTTGAGCGCACCAACGCGCTGGCCAACGAGGCCTCGCGCTTCGTGGCAGCGGCACTGCGCAATGGCGAGGTCGTGCGCGGCCTCGGCATGGGCGACATCGTCATGGATCGCTGGAGCTGCCGACAGTCGGCCATGGTCGATGCCCACAGCACGCTGGTCGAGCGCGGCGCCGCGATGCACTCGATCACCAAATTCGCCCGCATGGCCGTGCAGACGTCGCTGCTCTGCATCGGCGCCTGGCTCGCGATCGAGCAGCAGATCTCTCCCGGCGCCATGATGGCGACATCGATCATCATGGGCCGCGCGCTGGCGCCGGTTGAACAGGTCGTCGGCCAGTGGAAGCGGATCATCGCTTTCCGCTCCGCCTATCGCCGACTCGAAGAGCTGTTCCAGGCGCTTCCGGTCACCGCTGCGCCGACCGCGCTCCCTGCGCCGCGCGGCGATATCGACGTCGAAAATGCCGTGGTCTGGCCGCCGGCGGCAGGCCGCCCGTCGGTCAAGGGGGTCAGCTTCTCGCTCAAGGCCGGCGAGAGCCTCGCGATTGTCGGCGCCTCCGCCAGCGGCAAGTCCAGCATGGCGCGTGCGATGGCTGGCGTCTGGCCGCTGCGCGAAGGTGTGATCCGCATCGATGGCGCAGCCTACAGCCAGTGGGATCAGAATCGGCTCGGCAAGCATATCGGCTATCTGCCGCAGGACATCGAGCTGTTCTCGGGCACGGTCGCGGACAACATCGCGCGGCTGGCCAAGGTCGACGAAGCCGCTGTGGTCGCGGCGGCCAAGGCTGCTGGCGCGCATGAGGTGATCCTGCGTCTGCCCAATGGCTATGACACGCCCATCGGCGAGGGTGGCGTCGCGCTCTCAGGCGGCATGCGCCAGCGTGTCGGTCTGGCCCGCGCCCTGTATGGCGATCCACGCCTGCTGATCCTGGACGAGCCGAACTCCAACCTCGACGAGGACGGCGAGCGGGCGCTGGCCCATGCCATGGCCCAGGCAAAGGCCGCCGGCCGGACCGTCATCGTCGTCACGCATCGCCCGCAGCTTCTCGCGCATGTCGATCGCATCATGGTGATGTCGTTCGGCAAGTCGCTGGCCTTCGGGGAGCGCGACGAGGTGATCGCCCGGATGCGCGGTCAGCGCGTCGTCGTCGCCCACGATCGTGCGGCCGCCACCGCTGCCTAAACATGAACATCGTCAGCCGATCCGATGCAGCCCAAGCCGACCGCCATGATCCAGCAACATTGCGCTCGGCAGTTCCTGCAGCGTCCACAGCGCTGCGAACGGCGACGCCCTGCTCCGAAATGCCGCAACCGGTGCAGCCGGACACCGCGGCGCTTCCGCAGCATGTCCGGATCAGGCAGCAGCCCTCGCTAAAGAGTTGGTCGGAATGCGCTCTCGAACCAAGCCGCGCCGCGCGAGGTTCAGCTTCCCCGCATCAATCGGCGGGAGCGAACATGCACTGCAATGTCGGCTTGGCGATCTTGGAAAAGGTTGGGCCGATCTCCGCCAGCTTGCTTGGCGGCACCCATTGCGTCTCGATCGTCGGGACACCGTTCTCGCTGATTCCGCGCAGCAGCGCCTCGCGAAGGTCGGCATCCTCGACCATGACGATCGCATGGTCATGCAGGCACGAGCATACGGCTTCAGGATGCGCCCATCGTCCGACCATGTGCGGCGCACATTGGCGAACGAAGTCGCTGCGCAGATCGGGCAATGGGGCCGTGGGCCGAGCATCGGCGGCGGACGCGCCGAGGCCGACAAGAACGGCAACGGTCGCGAGACTCTGACGAAGCGTCGCCCATCGCTGGTCTCGAGGTCTCGTCATCGCATCCACGGCATGGCTGGAAGGAAGTTCGGAGTGGCTTCGTCGCCTGACCGTGCTTGATAAGGTCGCCAGGTTTCAGTCCGTTTGCGCCACAAGGGGAAAATGGTTTCGTCGCGCGGCCAATTGTTTCGTGCGCCTTCCGGGACGACATCAAACACAACTACCGAAAGAATGGCGCATTTCCTTCAAGCAAAAGGAGGCGTTCCTCACGTCATCTCAGCGCAACAGCTCAACGCAACTCCGATTCCCCCTGTCTGCCAGGAGCCAGCCGCGCAAGCGGGGCGGCAAGCCCATGGACAGTCCGCCTCTTCCGATCGTTCATCCTTATTGAATGAAGTCTCCGCATTTCTGCACATCGCCATCATCCGCCTTGCCCCAGGGCATGACCGGCACCGACGAGGTCGAGTTCTTCGGCGAGCCTTCGATCAATTTGTCCGAATAGACCATGTAGACGAGAACGTTGCGCTTGGCGTCGCAGCCGCGCACGATCTGCATCTTCTTGAAGAACAGCGACCGCCGCTGCCGAAACATGTCGTCGGCCTGTTCGAGCTTGCGCTTGAAGCGGATCGGCCCGATTTGCCGGCATGCGAGCGAAATGTCGGACACCTCCTCCGCAAGACCGAGCCAGCCGGCATATCCCCCCTTCTGGGGCACGGTGAAATGGCAGGCGACGCCCTCGACCTCAGGATCGTCAACGCCATAGGTCGCAAGCTTGTCATTCGGGCTGAGCAATTTGAACACAGTCGACCGACGGAAGATCAGATCCGGCTCGTCGGCGGCGTACGCTGACACCACAGGCGAAGACAGCCCGATAAGCAGCAGGAAAGCTAAGGTTTTCAGCCACAGGTCAAACTGGCTGGTGGCTCTGAACGACATGTCGGTCTCCGTTATACCGCCGATGGCTCGGCATACCGCCCATGTAGGGACACAAATGCCTGCAAGGAAGGCATTCCGGTCCCGTCACATCCGATACTCGTTTAACGGGATGTGAGGCTTTTCTGCTACGATCGGAACGAAAACACGCAGGGCAGAAGCCCCAAGCTGGTGAACGCAGACTCCGTCTGCGACACTAAAGGCCAGATGGTTCTTGAGGACTTGCCGGAATGCTCTGCGTTCGTGCAGCCGCCAGGGGGCGGTTTTATTGTGCAGCAATCGTTTCAGTACCGCTTATCGTAGCAGCGACGTCACAGGCTGGAGCTGCGCCCTACTCCGAATGGAATGATCCGCAGCAAACCATCTATCCGGCCGAGCCGTATGTCGTGCCGCGCAAGCCGAAGGCGCGCCCGATTCAGAAAACTGTCAAGCTCGAGAAGGAAGCGGCCAAACCGCAAGGGCCCGTGACCGTGGCGGTGTCCATCGACAAGCAGCGCCTCAAGGTCTACGACGCGAACGGCCTGTTTGCCGAAGCGCCGGTCTCGACCGGCATGAAAGGGCATTCCACGCCGATCGGCGTGTTCAGTGTCATCCAGAAGCAGAAATTTCATCGCTCGAACATCTATAGCGGCGCGCCGATGCCGTTCATGCAGCGCATCACCTGGTCGGGCGTGGCGCTGCACGCCGGCGTGCTGCCTGGCTATCCGGCATCGCACGGCTGCATCCGCATGCCCGCGAGCTTCGCGACGCGCATCTATGGGTGGACGCGAATGGGATCGCGCGTTCTGGTCACCCCTGGCGAAGTCGCCCCGGCCAGCTTCGCCCATCCCCTGCTCGCGGCGCTGAAGGCGCCGCAACCGAGCGCGTCGATCCAGCCCGACGCCACCACTCCGGCAGCGACCAAGTCGGACAAGGGCGCCGCTCTGGCAGCCCCGATTACGGTTGCGACCACGGATCTGCGGGCCACCATCGGCCACGCCGAGGCGACTCCTTCGGCTGAAGCCACGGCGCTGTCGCGCCCGCTGCGGACAGCCGACGCCAGCAATGCGAATGGTCTTGCCGCAACGGCCTCCGATGCGTCGCCAAGCCCGGACGCTGCTCGCCCGGACGCCGCGCAGGTGGTGGCCGGCGCCGCCGATCTGAAATCCAGCCTCGTGGAGCCCAATGCCAAGGCTGCTCAAAAGGACGACGCGACGTCCACCGCGACGGATGCCACGCGGTCGCCGGCGAGCCTCCCCAGCAGCACTGCGGACGCCACTCCACCGGAGAAGGCGACGGCGACATCGCCCGCGCTCGAAGCCCCCGCCCTCGAAGCCACTGGCTCGACCGATGTGAAGCCGACAGAGGCAAAGCCCGCGGATACCAAGATCACGGATCAGCCCGCCATTCGCCCGGGCACGGCAGCGACGGCGCCGGAAAGCCCTGTTGATCCCAAGACTCTCGAAAAGGATCAGTCGCGTCTTGCGGGCCCGGACAAGCCCATCGCTCCGAAGCCCGAGTTGAAGCGCAACAGCCAGGTGGCGATCTTCATCAGCCGCAAGGACTCCAAGCTGTACGTTCGGCAGAACTTTGCGCCGGTGTTCAACACGCCGATCAGCATCGCGCCGGGCGACAAGCCGCTTGGCACCCATGTCTTCACCGCGACCGCAGACAAGGCCGATCCGGCGACGATGCATTGGACGGTCGTCTCGCTTCCCGGTTCGACGCGGAGCGTCGCGGCCAATGACGGTGTGGTCCGCCGCGGCAAGAAATCTGTCGAGCAGGCTGATGCAAAGCCGGTCGTTCAGCTCAGCAGCGCCGCCGAGGCGCTCGATCGCATCACGATTCCAGCGGACGTCCTGGCCTGGCTGGGTGAGGCCTTGTCGAGCGGAAGTTCGTTGATCGTCTCCGATCAGGGCCTCAACCAGGGCGAAACTGGCGAGGGCACGGAGTTCATCCTTTCGCTGCGGTGACGGCGGAATGGGTCCTTGTTTCCGCCCAAGGCGACTCGTACCACCGAGGTATCCCTTGCTGGACGCGACCTGATCCAAAGCCGTCGCGGGACCGTTCATGGTACGGTCCCGTCGCGGCCATGTCGCTCGACGGCCGGCGAGGCTGGTTCCGCTCAGGAGGTTCTCATGATCGATCGCAGGACGGTTCTCTTCGGCATCGGCGCGTCCATGGCCGGCTCAGCGTTCATTTCGCCGGCAGCCCGCGCCGAGAATGCGGTGAGCAAGACCACAGCCTATCGCTTCTCGTTCCCGGCGCTGTCGGGTGACCCGATTCGCCTGGCCGAGTTCACAGGCAAGCCGGTCCTGGTCGTGAATACGGCCTCGCAATGCGGCTATACCCCGCAATACACCGGCCTGCAGCAGCTGTGGAGCGAGTTCCACGAGCGCGGCTTGTCGATCATTGCCGTGCCGTCGAACGACTTCAATCAGGAGCCGGGAGTGGCCGGCGACATTGCCGAGCTCGCCAACAAGCAGTTTGGCGTCACCTTTCCGATGACCGCAAAGGCGGTTGTCACCGGATCCAACGCCCATCCCTTCTACCGCTGGGCGGCCGAGACGCGGCCGAAGGACACCCCGCGCTGGAACTTTCACAAATATCTGATCGGCCGCGACGGCTACATTGCCGACGTGTTCGCCTCCTCGGTCGAGCCGACGGATACCCGGGTGAAGACGGCCATCGCCCGCAACCTCGCGGACGGCTGAGCAACACTCGGCAACAATGCGGCGGAAATCGGCAATCTCGGCGTGACTTTGCCGTGTTTCCTTTTGGCGACCATCCGGTGACTGGGCTAGTATCCCGAGCCGGATGGCGGAGCGACTCTGGATTACGGCGCTCGCCTTGCAACAACCCGAGGAAGCACGATGCGGATTGCGGCTGGATTGGTGTTCGCGAGTTCTTTGGCGGCATCGTTGTTGACGTCTGGCGCCGCGTGGTCGCAGGCCCAGCGCACGGCGGCGGCCCCCACCCCGGCTGCGGCTCCGCTGCCAGCGGCCGCAACGCCGGCCCCACAGAGCCAACCGCCACGAGCGCCCTGCATGAACCCTGAGGCGCTCGGCGTCGGCCGCACCGTCGAGATCGACACCACAGGCGGTCCCGGATTCGGCTTCGAGCACTTCAAGGATCTCGACTTCCTCAAGGATCACGAGGTCGTGCTGACCTTCGACGACGGCCCGTGGCCGGAGAACACCCCCGGCGTGCTCAAGGCGCTCGCCGACCAGTGCACGACGGGCATCTTCTTCATCATCGGCAAGCACGCGACCTACTATCCGGAGATACTGAAGCAGGTCTACAACGCCGGCCACACTGTGGGCACGCACACTTGGTCGCACGCCGCGCTGACCAACAAGAAGCTTACGGAGGACCAGCGCAAGGAGGAGATCGAGCTCGGCATCAGCGCCGTGAAATGGGCGCTTGGCGGCAACTCACCTGCTCCGTTCTTCCGCTTCCCGGCGCTGCAGCATCCGCCGGAGATGGTGACCTATCTCGGCACCCGCAACATCGGCATCTTCTCCTGCGACCTCGACTCGTTCGACTTCAAGGCGCGCAATGCGCAGGCGGTGATCGACGTCACCTTCAAGAAACTCGACAAGCTCGGCAAGGGCATCATCCTGATGCACGACTTCCACAAGCACACGGCCGAAGCGCTGCCCGAACTGCTGCGCCGCCTCAAGGCCGGCGGCTACAAGGTCGTCGCGATGCGGGCCAAGGCCCCGGTGCAGTCGCTGCCGCAATATGACGAGCAGCTCGCGAAGGTCGCCAAGCTGCCGACGGTGAGCCAAAGGCCGGTGTCGAGCGTTGTGACGACAGTGTCTGAATGAGACAGGATGACGTTCGTCAGTGAACAAGCTTCGAATCGAGGGTTACGTGATCGTGTCGGCCGACGGAATGTTGGCCGACACCCACAATGTGATGCCGGCAGCGCTGAAATTTCCCGGCGACGCCGCGTTTTTTTCTCAGGCGCTGGATGGCGCCGATCTGATCGTCCATGGGCGCAATTCCTACGAGGACCAGCCCAACTCACCGAAGCGCCGCCGGCTGGTCGTGACCCGCAAGGTGGCGGGGCTGGCGCCTGACCCCGAAAAGCCGCTCTCGACTCTTTGGAATCCGGCCGGCGCCTCGTTCGAGGCTGCCTGCCAAGCCGCTGGCGTCGATTCAGGAACCGTCGCCATCATCGGCGGGCCGGTCGTGTTCGACATGTTCATGGACCGTTACGACACGTTCTTCCTTTCGTTGGCGCCTCATGTCTCGTTGCCCGAGGGCGCGCCCTGCTTCACCTCGGTCGCTCCCGGTCGCTCGCCGCAGCAGGTGCTGACCGCGCACGGCCTTGTCCCGGCCAACCAGCTGATGCTCGATCCCGCCGACGAGGTCAGCGTCACCGCCTGGAAGCGCGCGGCCTAAGCCAACCCGCTCACGATCCGGCTAGATGTCGCCATAGGCGCGCTGCTCGGGTGCCTTCGGTCCCTTGCCGTAGCCAAAGATGATGAACAGCGCGCCGATGATCGAGAGGTTCTTCAGCGCGTCGATCAGTGTCTTGGCGTTATCGGGCGGGGTCTGGTTCCAGAAATCGTGGAAGTAGAAGATCGTCGCGCCGACGAATACGATCATCAGCAACGCGAACAGCCGGCCGAGGACGTTGAGCGCGATCATCACGCCAGCCAGCACCTCGAACGCGCCGGCAGCGATCGCCAGGATCTGCGGCATCGGCATCTTCGCGGCCGCTTCCAGCTGCGCCGCATAGGGCGCGAGCACGGCGGGAATCGTGACCTTGGCGGCAATGAGATCGGCGGTCGCTTGAATGCCGAACAGCTTGGTCGCGCCCGTGTAGATGAAGATCACGGCAAACAGAACGCGCCCGAACGTAATGAAACCCGGCATTCTCGCCCTCACGGATCAACTTCAACCGATATGTCGCCGGCCCACCGGGCCGGATATGTGACGTCTCCAACGCTTTTCAACAATAAAGGCGGGCGGAATGCGACCGAAACCGGACGAATTCCGCCACACTTCGATCATGTCGCCCGTCAGGCGAACAGCGTCGGCTGTGCCCTCCCGGCGCGCTCCTGGGCCTCGACCGCGGCGACGGCCGTCATGTTCAAGATGCCGCGCGCCGTCACCGACGGCGTCAGGATATGCGCCGGCCGCGCCGGGCCGATCAGGATCGGCCCCACCGGCACCGCGTCCGCCAGCACCTTGATCATCTGATAGGCGACGTTGGCGGCATCGAGATTCGGCATGATCAGCACATTGGCCGAGCCTTCGAGATCCGAATGCGGCAGGATGGCCTTGCGCGCGGTCGCCGACAGCGCCGTGTCGCCCTGCATCTCGCCATCGGCCTCGAGATCCGGCCGGTGCTGCTTCAGCAGCGCCGTCGCCTGCCGCATCTTACGCGAGGACTCGGTGTCATAGCCGCCGAAATCGGAATGCGACACAAAGGCGATCTTCGGCTTGATGTTGAAGCGGGTGACGTGATTGGCCGCCAACGAGGCCATCTCGGCGAGCTCCTCGGCGGTCGGGTTCGGCCGCACCTGGGTGTCGCCGATGAAATAGGCGCCCTTGCTGGTGATGGTGAGCGCGAGCGCGGCAAAGTCGCTGACCCCCGGCATGAAGCCGATGATCTCGCGGACATGACGCAGATGGCTCATGTAGCGCCCCTCGACGCCGCAGATCATCGCATCCGCCTCGCCTCTGACGACGGCGAGCGCCGCGATCACGGTGGCATTGGTGCGCACCACCGTGCGCGCCGCATCCGGCGTCACGCCGCGGCGGCCGGCGACCTCGATGTAGCTCTGCACATAGGAGCGGTAGCGCGGATCGTCCTCGGGATTGATGAGGTCGAAGTCCTGGCTTGCCTTGATCGACAGGCCGAAGCGCTTGATGCGGGCCTCCACCACGGAGGGACGGCCGACCAGGATGGGGCGCGCCAGCTTCTCCTCCAGCACGACCTGCGTCGCACGCAGCACGCGCTCGTCCTCGCCTTCGGCATAGATCACGCGCACCGGCTGCGTCTTCGCCTTGGCGAACACCGGCTTCATGATCAGGCCGGAGCGGAACGCGAAGCGCTCCAGCAACGCGGTGTATTCGTCGAAATTCTTGATCGGCCGCGTCGCCACGCCCGAGTCCATCGCCGCCTTGGCCACGGCCGGCGCGATGCGCAGGATCAGCCGCGGATCGAATGGCGAGGGGATGAGCGAGCCCGGACCGAAGCCCTGGGTCTCACCGGTATCGAAGCCGCGGGACACCGCGTCGGAGGGCGGGTCCTGGGCGAGTTGCGCGATCGCGTCGACCGCGGCCTGCTTCATGGCCTCGTTGATCGCGGTGGCGCCGACATCGAGCGCGCCGCGGAAGATGAAGGGGAAGCAGAGGACGTTGTTGACCTGGTTCGGGAAGTCCGAACGTCCGGTGCAGATCATCGCGTCGGGTCGCGCCGCACGCGCCTCCTCCGGCATGATCTCCGGGTTGGGATTGGCGAGCGCCATGATCAGCGGCTTCTCGGCCATCTGCTTGAGCAGCTCGGGCTTCAGCACGCCGCCCGCAGACAACCCTAAGAAAATGTCCGCGCCGCCGATCACCTCGGCCAGGGTCCGCTTGTCGGTCTTCTGCGCATAGACCGCCTTCCACGGGTCCATCAGCGTGTTGCGGCCCTCATGGACGACGCCATCGATGTCGCAGACCCAGATGTTCTTGCGCTGCGCGCCCATCGAGACCAGCAGATTGAGGCAGGCGATCGCGGCGGCACCGGCGCCCGACGTCACGATCTTGACCTCGGAGAGCTGCTTGCCCGCCAGCGACAGCGCATTCTTGATCGCGGCGCCGACGATGATCGCGGTGCCGTGCTGGTCGTCATGGAAGACCGGGATCTTCATCCGCTCCTTGAGCCTCGCCTCGATCTCGAAGCACTCGGGACCCTTGATGTCCTCGAGATTGATGCCGCCGAAGGTCGGCTCCAGCGCCGCCACGGTCTCGACCACGCGGTCGATGGTGTCGGCCGCGATCTCGATATCGAACACGTCGATGCCGGCGAATTTCTTGAACAGCACCGCCTTGCCCTCCATGACCGGTTTGGAGGCGAGCGGGCCGATATTGCCGAGGCCCAGCACGGCGGTGCCGTTGGAGACCACGGCCACGAGATTCGCCCGCGCGGTCAGCGACGCCGCTTCGGCAGGGTTGTTGGCGATCTCGGTGCAGGCAGCGGCCACGCCGGGCGAATAGGCCAGGGCCAGATCGCGCTGGTTGGCGAGCGGCTTGGAGGCCTGGATCTCCAGCTTGCCCGGCCGTGGCAGCCGATGATAGGCCAGCGCTGCGGAACGAAGATCTTCAGAATAGGACGACATACGTGCTCCAGCGTTTCCGACCCCGGTTGGTCTCGTGAGATGCGTTCAGGACGCGGTTTTTCCGGCCGGCGGAACCGCAGTTGATGCACGCAGAGCGGTTTTCATGCAACATCGGAAACCATGTCCGTCAACAGACCAGGGGCGGCAAATTCTCAAGTTGGCAGAAGCACATCCCTATCCGATCCCATTCGCCAACACCATCACCATGAGACCAGACCGTTGCGCCAGCCCGGCATTCGGGCGAGAGCGGGAGCAGATTGCATGAACCGGATTGTGGCTGGAGTTCTCGTTGCGATTGTCCTCGGCACTGCCGCCTTTTTGGGCGTTCCCTGGTACGCCCAGAACCGCGCCGAGCGCGAAGTCGAGGCCAGTTTCGCCCAGATCCGGCAGAACGGCGCCACTGCGAGTCACGGCAAGGTCGTCTTCGACCTGTGGACCCGCAAGCTGTCGATTGCCGACGTCAAGATCGAGTCGGCCACGCAACCGCCGGCGAGCATCACGCTCGGCAGCGTGACCGCGACCGGGCTCAGCCAGCCTGACCAGGAGCACGTGACGGCCGCCAGCCTCGAAGTCAGCGATGTCGCGATGGCTGCCCAGATCCCCGGCCCATCGCCGCTTCGCCTCAGCTATAAGCTGCCGCAGCTCGTGGTGAAGGATTATGCCGGGCCGGTTCGGTTCGCGGCCATTCCGGCCGGCGCCACGCTGGTTGAGACCTACCGGGCGCTGGTCCAGCAATTCGCAGCCATCAGCGCCGCCTCGATCACGGTGCCCCGCACCACCGGCACGATGGAAGGCGGTCCGTCCGCCGGCCCGGCGGAATTCAGCTATTCCGGCCTCAGCGTCGATCAGATCAAGGCCGGCCGGATCGGGAGCTACAAGCTCGACGAGCTCGCTTTTACGATGAGCCCGCAGCAGCCCGCGGGCAAGACCGACAAGATGCAGGGCCGCATCACCGACATCGTCCACCACGACGTCGACGCCAATGCAATCGTGGCCGCGCTCGATCCCGACGCGGCGAAGGATGACCGCACCTACAGGGTCTATGGCCGGGTCACCACCGGTGCCTATGAGGTCAATTCCGACTCCGGCGTGCGCATGCGCATGGACGGCATCTCCGCCGACGAGTTCAGCGTGCGGCCCTCGCGGCTGCAATTGCCCGCCTTGATCGCCGCCCTGCCCGCTTCGACAGCGGTGCAGCCCACACCCGAACAGACGCGCGAACTGATGGACAAGATCGCCGGCATCTATGACGGCATGGCGCTCAGGAACGCGGAAATGCGCGGCCTCTCGATCGAGACGCCGCAAGGGCCGATCAAGCTGGCGGCGCTGCGGTTCGACCTGCGCGACGGCAAGAGCGACATCGCGGTCGAGGGTTTCGACGGCCGCTCGCCCAACGGGCCGGTCAAGCTCGGCCGCTTTGCGCTCAAGGGCTTCGACCTTGCCGGCCTCATGCGTCTCGGCAGCAAATATTCGCCCGGCACGAAGCCGGCGCCGGCCGACGCGGTTGTGCTGTTCAAGCTGCTCGACGGCATCGAGCTGAAGGCGCTGACGGCCCCCTACAAGGCCGGCGACAAGCCGGTGCAGATCGACAATATCACGCTTGATTGGGGCCAGTATGTCGGCCCCATTCCGACCAGGGCACGCCTGGTCGCCAAGATGGCCGGGCCGCTCGATCCATCCAACCCGGCGCTGCTGCCGCTGTTGGTCGCCGGCATCGACACGGCCGCCTTCGACGCCGATCTCGGCCTCGGCTGGACCGAGAGCACAGGCCGGTTCGCCGTGTCGCCCTTCAAGCTCGAGGTCAGTAATCTCGTCGCGGCCTCGGCCAACGTGTCTCTGGCCCAGGTGCCGCGCGACGTGTTCACGATCGATCTGCAGCAGGCGACAACGGCGGCGGCGCAGATCGAGGCCGAGGGACTCGACTTCAGCCTGCGCGACCTCGGCGCTGTCGACGTGCTCGTCGCCAATTACGCCAGGGGTCATGGCATTCCCCGGGATGCCGCGCGCAAGGCGCTGATCGACAGCATCAAGGCCATCGGCGCGCAAATGACCGCCGCCAATATCGATGCGGCGAGCGCCGTGGACGCGCTCAGCCGCTTCATTGAGAAGCCGCGCCAGACCTTGACGCTGAAGCTCTCGCCGCGCGCCAAGGTGCCGGCCATCCAGCTCGCGCAGCTCATCGCCATCGATCCGCAGAGCGCGCTGGCGCAGTTCAAGATCGAGGCACAGACCGCACCGTGAAGCGAATGGGGAATCGAGTCCGCGCCGGTCGACATGTCGCCAATTCATGCGCATGACCCCAACCCGCGCCGTCGCGATCCCGCGGCTTTCTCCGCCCGAGTTGTTCCGGTCGTTCGGCCCTCTTCCGAACGAAGAGGGCGCAGGGAATGCCGGGCGCTGGCCGCAACCCATGGCCCGCCTGCGAACAAAAAATGCAGGCGGCAGGTACCACAGGTTCAGCCGGTCATCCGGCATTCCCTGCGCGATGGGCTTGTCGGCTGCTTCGCGCTCTCCCTGGTGCGCCGGGCTTGTTGGCCACCATGATCCGCGCGGCGCATCAGCACCGCCGCGAACGTGACACCAGCGTCGGGGTGTCNGCGCATCAGCACCGCCGCGAACGTGACACCAGCGTCGGGGTGTCGAGACCACGCGACTTGACCGCCTGCACCGTGCCGTTCGTCCACGCGCGCTCAAGCACGTTGCGACACGATGCAGCCACCGCCTCCCCACCTCACGTCTCGTGACGACCGCGAACCGTCCCTCTTCATCGAGGCGGGATGGCCGGAAAGGTGGAGGCGATTTGCCCGACGATGCAAGCCCTGATGTTTGCGACAAACTGGCTCGACGGGCAATCTGCGCATGAGGGGCATGCCGGACATGCCCGTCGGCAAACGACGTGACTGCGCGATTGTAGCAATCAATCCCGAGCGGTGAGGCGCTACGAGATTCGGGCTTCCAATCGCACTGTCCCGGCGGCCAGGGTGCAGGCCGTATCAATGCGCGCCGTCATGCATTCACGCAGCTGCCTTAAAACTGCGCTACGAAATACCGGTGACGACCTCTCCCCGGAACGCCGATTCGGGCGATGGCTGATCGCGTTGGTTGGCCATACCCAGGGAAGCGTGTCCCCTATCGTCCTTGATTTCTTCGTACGGACACGACGTGAATCACAGCAAGATCAGTTACTACGCCGAGCTTTTCCTCTACCCGATCGTCGTCGCCGCGCTTCTGCTGTTCGATCTCGCGAGCAACGGGGTCGCCCTGCAGCCGCGCTGGCTGCTGGCCGCAGCCGGCGGGACGCTGCTGTGGACGCTCGCCGAATATCTGGTGCACCGGTTCCTGTATCATGAGGTTGCCATCCTCAAGCAACTCCACGGACTGCACCACGCGCGCCCCAGCGATCTCATCGGCGCGCCGATCTGGGTGAGTGTCGTCATCTTCTTATCATTCTTCGTGCTCGTCGCGAGCCTCGCCGACCTGCAGACCGCAAGCGGAACGACGAGCGGTCTGCTGACTGGTTACGTCTTGTATCTGTTGGTCCACGATGCCGTGCATCACTGGCCATTGGCCGGACAGTCGCTGCTGCAGTCCTGGCTGCGCAGCTGCCGGCTCCGCCATGTCCGACACCATCGCGGCCCGCCCGGCAATTTCGGCGTCGTCACGGGTGTCTGGGACCATGTCTTTGGCACAGCGCTCGCGCCGGGACGAACGAGGAACGCCTGAGGCCCGCAAGCCGCGTCTCGGGGAGACGTACAGCTCACCGACGGCGTGACGCAAAGACGGATTCGACTGCGATCGAAGACCTGTCAACGCGGACAAGGAAGCCGCTTCTCGAAACAGACGGCTTCAGGCCGGCCGGCATATTTGCCGAAATTGGGAATCAGGCGATAGCCGTACCGTTCATAGAATGCGACGGCACGCGCATTGATGCGCCGCGTCTCTAGCCAGATTGCGTCATAGCCGAAGCCGGCTGCTACCGCTTCGAGATGCGCCAGGATCGCTGCACCGACGCCGCGCGTGCCCGCGCGCGCGTACATCCGTTTCACTTCGGCAATGTTCGCTTCCAGCGGCCGCAGCCCGCCACAACCGATGGCCTGCCCCTCTCCATCGCGCGCAACGACAAAGCACGCCTTCGGGCCGCGGACGTCACCCGGATCGAACGACGACCGGCCGCTGTCACCGGTGATGCGCGCGAGCGTCGCAGACAGCTCAGCTATCAGCATTTCTGCCGCGGCTGAAGCCGGGTCTTCCAAAGTAATCTCGAGCATGTAAGCGCGGCTCATTCCATGGTTGGGCCCTGAAGATGTCCTTGGCTATCCGCGAGCCGCGCCGCTCCCGTAGATGCGACCGCAGCAATGCCGGATTTTGCATCGTGCTGGCGGATTCTCCTACAGAATTGATCAAGCGATGGCCCATCTCGCGCGCGTCTCGCTGGCATCCCGCGCTGTTCTCGGCTAGCTGCGGGGGCACGAACAGAAGGCGCTGCCTCATCGGCAGCACGTCCTATCACGCCGAAGCGCGGAGCGATTTCACAACGACGAATTCGCGGCATTCGGTGACCGCAACCTGGTTCATCGTCTCGAAGGACACCGCCATGCCATGGACGAACACGAAGCTGGAATTTGGCGCCCTGGCCAAGTTCTTCCACTGGAGCAGCGCGGCCGCCTTCATCGTCGCCTATGCCGTCGTGTACTACGTGATCTGGTTCATGGATGACATGGCGCCTGAGGCGCTGCCGGTGCTCAACGTTCACTGGGTGCTGGGGATCATCGTGGGGTTCCTGGTTCTGCCTCGGCTGCTCTGGCGGTTCACCAATGTGCAGCCTGACCCGCCGCATGGCTCCAGGGTCGAGCACGTGCTTGCCCACGTCGCACATGGGGGACTGTACGCCCTGCTCATCGTCATGCCGCTGACCGGCTATATCGGGACCGACGCTGCGACTGATTTCGGATTGTTCAAGGTGCCGAGTTTCCGTGAGACGGCCGTGTTCGGCTGGATCGAGAGCGGCCTTGGAATCGACTGGGACAGGTTCGAGCCACCGGTCGATGCGATCCACCATTTCGTCGGCAAATGGATCGCGTGGACGGTCGTCGCCCTGCACGTCGCTGCCGCGCTGTTTCATCACCTGGTGCGGCGGGACAACGTCCTGACCCGGATGCTGCCCGGCCGTTCGGCTGCATGAGCTTGTAAAACGCAGCGCCTGTGAGCGCGGCGCACGGCTGACTGTCCCTCTCAGCGGCTGATCTGGGCCGGCCCGCTTGGCAAGCGCAGCAGGCTCAGCCGAGTCGGCGACGGGCGCGGCAGCGGCCTTGCATTGGCGGGCGCGGCCTGCTGCACCGTCGGCTTGTGCGCCCGCAGCTTCGGCCAGCGCACCACGTCGAGCCGGACGTTCGCCAGCCCGGAGTCGACCATGTCCAGCGCCGCAGCGGCGGCATAGGACAGGTCCACCACGCGGCCATCGACATAGGGACCGCGGTCATTGATGCGCACCGTCACAGCGCGGCCGGTGTCGAGCCGCGTCACGCGCAGGCGCGTCCCGAACGGCAGGCTGCGATGCGCGGCGGTCATGGCGGTGGTGTCGAATACCTCGCCATTCGCGGTCGGCTGCGGCGCGGTGTAGTAGCTGGCGAGACCACGCAGCGCATGACGCGGACGCCGCGGCGCAGTGCTCGCAGACGGCGGAGCGGCCGTCTGCGCGGCAGGGTTCGCCGGCGGTGTCGACGAGACCGGCGCAGGCTGCGTGAGGGCCGTCTGCTCGGCCGCACCGCCCTTGTCGGGGCCAGCGCCAATCTCCGGCGACCGCGCACAGCCGGCGAGCAAGGCCGCCGACAGCGCGACGGCGAGCCAACGGACCCGCACGGCTCGGCCCGATGCATCGCACAGATGCGAGAGCGGCGCGCCAGCCCCGGTCGCAACGCCCGATGCACGTCCGCGACGGCTCGGCGGCATGTCCCCTCCTCCCGCACCCCAGCGGGGGGAAGTCGACCGGGCAAAATCGGCCGCGTGGCGACCAAACCGTGGCGGCGACGGTTCAAGTCGATGGTGCTGCGGCGATGCGAGACCTATCGCATCGCCCGACGCGGCCACCTGCTGCTGGCCCGTTGCAGCCTTGCATTGACGCCGCCGGATGCGGCGAACGGGGCCCCGGCCGCACCTGCCGGAGCCGCGCTCCGAGCCTCATTCCAGCTCGATCGCCTGGTAGGTACCGGTCTCGTCGAGCGCTGTGCCCCAGATCTTGTGCGAGGCCTGGTGCTCGGCGCGTCCGAACGAGAGCGTGCTGCCGAGGCCGAGATCGATGCTCTTCATCGATTCCAGCGTATCGACCAGTCGCTCGGTGTCGAGCGGCGTCGTCTGTTTCAGCGCCTGAATCAGGATGCTCGCCGAGATGAAGCCCTCCAGTGAGGTGTAGTCCGGCGCTTCGCCGGGGAAGTACTTGTCCAGCGCATTCTTGTAGTCGAGCACGAGGCTCGAATAGCCGGCCACCGAGGGGACCCCCTGCGTGACGATCACGCCATTGGTGTATTTCGTGCCGAGCAGCTTCAGCTCGGCGGCGAGAGACGAAGAGCCGACAGCCGAGATGTTGGCGTAGATCAGTCCCGGAGCCGCCTCGTGGGTCTTCTCGATGAATTTCGCCGCGGCTCGGTCGGTCGCGATCATGATCACGGCCTTGATCGGCGGCTTGGTCTGCGCCTTCAGCTTGCCGACGGCGTCGTCGACCTCCAGCGTGCCGCGCGGGAAGCCGTAGCGGATGATCGGATCGGTGATGCCGAGCGCGCGGAACGCCTTGGCGACACCGTTGGCGCCATCGTCGCCATAGGCATCGTTCTGCGCGAAGACTGCGATCTGTTTCGCCGGGATGCGTTTGACCTTCATCAGATAGTGCACGATCGCGGCGGTCTCTTCGGCATAGCTCGCACGATAGTTGAAGACGTAGCGGTCGGGCGGGTCGCGGCGAACTACGGCCGAGCCGCTATAGGGCGCAAAGAACAGCGCGCGGCGCTCCAGCGCATAGGGGATCGCCACCGCATTGTTGGCGGTGCCCATATTGCCGATGAAGCCGAACACCTTATCCTTCTCGTAGAGCTGCGTCATGGCGGCGAGCGTGCGGGTGGGATCATAGGCGTCATCGGCCGCGATCAGTCTCAGCTTGCGGCCGTTGATCCCGCCGGCGTCGTTGACGCGGTTGAACGCGGTCTCGATGCCGAGCTTCATCTGACGCGCGGATTCCTTGCGCACGCCCGAGAAGGGAATCACGGTGCCGAAACGGATTTCGGTGTCGCTGACGCCGTGCGGAAGCGGCGGCGGAAGGTTGGCGGTGGGCTGCGTCGCCGCCGCTGCGCTTGACGGCGCCAGCGTAAGGGACATCGTCGGAGCGGCCGATGGCTGCTGGCTGAGCGAGCGCTCGAGCTCGGACAATTGGCGTTCTGCCGTCTGACAGTTGACCTGCGCGGATGCGATCCGGCCGCGCCCCTCGGCGATGGAGCTGTTGAAGCTGCGGATGAGCAGATCGCGCTCGGTGGTTGTCGACGCGGCCTGACGGATGACCTCGCCGAACTGATCGATGATGGTCTGGACGCGTCCCTGGGCAATGGCCGGACAGGTCGCGGCCTGGCCGATGACAGGGCCGACCCGCGAAGCGAGATCGCGAACGACATCGGGAGACACGGCCGCGAGCGCGGGGGCCGCAGGGAGAAGGAAGCAAGTTCCGAGCAGGAGCACAGACCAGCGAACGGTCATTCTGGGTTATCCGTTTTCTTCTGATGGGGTGGCTATGTTCACCGCACCATTCAGACGAGCACTGGATTAAAGGCGGGTTGCATGACACCGCACCGTTCGACCGAACGGTATTGCTCTTATTTGAAATGAGTACAGCCGGGCGCCTCGCGAGCTGCGCTTCGCGAACCGAGGGACTGACAGGCCAGACCGTCGATTGACGCTGGAGATCAACACCTTCCTGCATTGCACAACAGGCCGCCGCGCGGATCGATCGTGGTGAGGCGCGCTGATCCGGCGGCGCCGGGCCCAGCTCCGGCGGTCGAGATGATGTCGCTGGCAGCCTTAACCGACGCTGACGCGAGAGGATCGAATGCAGAAGGGTGCGTTGAGAGCCGGCTCACCCTGCGGGGGCCCGACGACGCGCCGACCCCGCGCCATCTGGCGACGCAACGGCGCGCATGAGGAAACGGACGCATCCCGGATGAGCGAAACGATGTCCGAACTATGTCGTTCGGTCAGCCGGGCCTGGAGGCTTGCGGTGCTGGCACGCCAACTCGCCATTTATCCAATTTGCCGAGCGCCCCCCATGCAGTCAGGCCCAGCATGATGGGCTGGAGGTAGGGAACGGCGACGCCGAGCGTGGAAAGAATGCTCATGAGGCCGCCCGCCGCTCCGGGCGCCCCGCCTGCCGATGGCGCGGCGGCACCCAGCAGGGCGGTCAGCACGCTGCCGATGATGCCGATCGCGCTCTTCCTCCCGTCGAGCAGATTTCCAAGCGTCGTCCCCAGCGCGGCATTGACCGGTGTCAGGGACGCTGGAGCTGTGGTGCCCGGAGCGACCGGAGGAACCACGATGCCGAGCTGCCGCAGCACCTCGACCACCTGGCTCATGCGAGACAGCGCGTCAGCTTGAGCAGCCTGCCCGGACGCTGCGCCCGGCAGGTTCGGCTTTTGGCCGAAGAGCTCAAGGAGCTCCTCTATTTTCGCGACGATTTCGGTCAGGTTCGGCTGGGTCTGCGACTGAACGGGCACGGTTGTTGCTCCAGTTGCGACGACGATGGGTTCGGCCGAGAGCGAGGCAACGAAGCGTCGCATGTCATTGAGGCGGTTGAGCCAGCCCGCGCCGAAGACTGGAAATTCACGCAGCGATCGAAAATACGCATCTTCGATGTCGAGAAACGCCTTACACAGGCGCTGCGTGTCAACCGATCCGACCGCGCGGATCGTATCGGGGCCGATGATGCGATCGACGGCCACCTGAGCGCCGCAGCGTATCAGCGAATTCTGCAGGAATTCGGCGGAGCGGCCCGGCCCATGCAGCACTGCGGCATTGTACACCGGCGCCGCAACCTGCAGCGGCAGATCATCGCCACGGACGATATCGTAGTAGCGCGCCTTGAAGATGCGGCGCGCCTCGTCGATGCTGAGCTGTTTGACGTCCTCCGCGGTCAGAGCATCGTTGTGTCGCCAGGCCCGCAAGGTCTCGAGCGTGATTCCCATATTGGTGGGGCCGCCGCGGTCGGCGGGATGGTTGGTGTATCCGCCTTCCCACTTCTCGATGAAGGGTTGGATGCGGGAGAAGTGGCCAGGCGCCGTGGATGCCATCGCAGCGCTGGCAGGGCGATCGATATCGGACAATGTCATCATCTCCGCAACGGCCCCCGCTGCAAGAGGAGGGCGCGACACCGACGGCGGTGCCGGAGGCGGGACTGGCGAGCCCGACCATCCGGCAATGGCTGACTCAAGATTCTCGGCCCAGCTGGCGTCACCCCCGGGAGGGAAATGTCCAGCGTGAAGATCACCGATCCGGAGGCCGGCCATTTGCAGGTGCGGCGTCTCCCAGCTCAGCGGCTCCATGTTCTGCGCACGGCCGACCTCATGAAGCCGCTTCCAAGCGGCAGCGCTGGGACCGCTGTCGCTCCAATCCCACTGGCCATTGATCTTGAGGACAAAGTCGACCGCAAGACCATACTGATGATACGACATCCAAGGCTGGGCTTTGGTGACGATGTTGCCGGGTCTCGTGCGGCCCTGGGCGTAGAGATAGGCTTGGCGATGGGGCGACCGGAACGCCTCGAAGATCTCAAACGGATGGCCTTCGCTGTGGAGCTGACGCTGGATCGTCTGCACGCTCTGGCGAATAGCGGGGTGCAGAAACGCGAGATCAACCGATCGTCGGTCTTCACCAGCCATGAAGCCCCCCCAACACTGAGGCCGGTCGACAAGGCTCTGCAAGCCAGAGCACGCGCCACCGTTGTATAGTTTAGCTAATCATATTTATACGGGACGCGCTCCTTGACAAGTGATGTGTTTCACAAATACGCTTTCCCTCGCGGTTTTGTTTGCTGTGATCGTCAGCATTGACGCCGGTCGTACCCGGCACGGCATGGTCCAGCTGAGCGATGAACTCTAGTGCTTGGGCCAATGTTTTGGTCGCGATGGTTTGGTCGCGATGTTTTGGTCACCAGCGCCGGAGGCGTGACGGCCGTAACTGTCGCGCCTTGTTGATATTGATCTGACAGGACAACGACATCGATCGCGAATGGGCTGACGCGCGATCGACTCGCGGCCAAGCATTGGCCTCACTCAGAGAATGGGCTTCGCTCGATTGTAGCGATCAGCTCTTCGATCTTTTCCAGGTGCACGGCGTGCCGAACAACGAGCTGAACCTCCCTGCGCATCGGTCCTTCGGGAGTGGGCCCTATGAGTACACTCGTCGAAATCGACCCGGACGAATATGATCCTGCGGCATTTGAAGGCTTCAGTGCAACGGCAGCTGGCTTCAAGGTCGCCAATGCGCGGGCGCTGATGTGGTTTTGCCAGCTTGCCTATGAGACGCATCGGATCGCGACCGTCCAAGCCGTATACCCGTTATGGGGCTTCAGATCCGTGGTCCCCTTCATCGCGCGCAAGTCCAGCCTGAACGGCAGTTTTGAAACCTGCGGGCTGATCGGTGAGCGGGACGACGCGGTGATCCTGGCCTTTGCCGGAACTGATCCAGGCATCTGGCAGAATCTCGCGACGGATCTCACCCTCTTGCCGCGCGCCGGTTCGGACATCCACGAGGGTTTCCGGCGTGCCGCGGCGGCCGCGCAGTCCGAGATCGAAGCGGCCATCCAGCTGGCCCAGCAGACGCGTAAAGCGTTCTTCATCGCAGGTCATAGCCTTGGTGCCGCACTCGCGGCGCTCGCTGCCACAACAGCCCTGGCCAAGAACTCGCCGCCCACCGCCATATATGCATTCGGCATGCCCCGCGTCGGCGGAGAACAATTTCGCGCGGCCTATGATCCGAGTCTTGGGGCGTTGACCTATCGGTTGGTTTACGGACTTGATCTCGTCGCGCGAGTGCCGCCGTCGCTCGCCGGATTTCGCCATTTGGGGCGAGCCCTCCTATGTGACGCGGGAGCGAAATTCGACGAGGCGCAGCCATTGACGCCGATCGGGACCGACGATCCTCAGTTCAGCCAACAACTCGCCAAGATGATCGAGCGAGGATTCGGGAATCTTTTATCGGGTCATCTTCTGTCGCCAGCCGGACCAGGTACATTTGGGTCCTTGTTCAGGTTCATTCCGCCTGAAATCAGGGATCACCTGCAGGACTCGTATTGGAAGGCGCTATCACCCTGAGCGCGGGCTGCATCGCGGATGCGCTGGCCCGTGAAATTGCCGCCCCGTGGGCCAGCAGCGCAGCCAGTGTTCATCCAGACCAGCCTGATAGCAGGACAGCACGCGAACCGGCTTGCCGAGGCGCGCCGCCTGCTCGCGCGCCTTCAGCAGCGCCTTCGACAACGCCACCAGATCTCCGCCATCGATCCGATAGCGGCCCAGCTTCTGCGTTCCGGGCAGCATGATGCCGAGCGGTCACTTCCGTTCATTGGCCGTGAACCGCGGCACACTCGTCGCGGGCGCGTGCGTCAGTATCATCAATGCGCTCGGTTGATCCTCTGGGCGAGTGGGCGGTCGCACGCCCGACTTGCCCCTGCCCCTCCGCCGCCCATAGGATCTGCGACCGCTGCCGACCTATTTGTTCGGCAGGTTGGTCCTGATGTGCAGCTCGCGGAGCTGCTTGGTGGTCGCTTCCGACGGCGCGCCCATCAGGAGGTCCATGGCCTGCTGGTTCATCGGGAACAGCGAGATCTCGCGCAGGTTGGTGGTGCCACAGAGCAGCATCACGATGCGGTCAACGCCGGCGGCCATGCCGCCATGCGGCGGCGCGCCGTATTGGAAGGCGCGGTACATGCCGCCGAAGCGGTCGACCACTTCCTGCTCGCCATAGCCCGCGATCTCGAACGCCTTCACCATCGCTTCCGGCTTGTGGTTGCGGATGCCGCCGGAGGCGATCTCATAGCCGTTGCAGGCGATGTCGTACTGGAACGCCTTGATGGTCAGCGGGTCCTTGGTCTGCAGGGCCTCGAGGCCGCCCTGCGGCATCGAGAACGGGTTGTGCGAGAAGTCGACCTTCTTGTCGTCCTCATTGTACTCGTACATCGGGAAGTCGACAATCCAGGCCAGAGCAAACCGGTCCTTGTCGATCAGGTTCAATTCCTCGCCGACCTTGGTGCGGGCGAGGCCTGCGAACTTCCAGAATTTCTCGGGATCACCGGCGACGAAGAAGGCGGCGTCGCCCTCCTTGGTTCCGAGTTGCGTCCTGATCGCAGCGGTGCGCTCCGGGCCGATGTTGTTGGCGAGCGGACCTGCGCCCTCGCCGCCCTCGCGCCACATGATGTAGCCGAGGCCCGGCTGGCCTTCTCCTTGAGCCCATGAGTTCATGCGGTCGCAGAACGCACGGCTGCCGCCGCCCGGAGCTGGGATCGCCCAGACCTGGTTCTTCGTGTCCTCGAGCATGCGCGCGAACACCTTGAAGCCGGAGCCGCGGAAGTGCTCGGAGACGTCCTGCATCTCGATCGGGTTGCGCAGGTCCGGCTTGTCGGTGCCGTATTTGCGCAGCGCCTCGGCGAACGGGATGCGCGGCCAGCCCTTGGTCACCGGCTTGCCCTTGGCGAAATCCTCGAACACGCCGGTGATCACCGGCTCCATCGCCGCGAACACGTCCTCCTGCTCGACGAAGCTCATCTCGACGTCGAGCTGATAGAACTCGCCGGGCAGACGGTCGGCGCGCGGATCCTCGTCGCGGAAGCACGGCGCGATCTGGAAGTAGCGGTCGAAGCCCGACATCATCAGCAGCTGCTTGTACTGCTGCGGCGCCTGCGGCAGGGCGTAGAACTTGCCGGGATGGATGCGCGACGGCACCAGGAAGTCGCGCGCGCCCTCCGGCGAGGACGCGGTCAGGATCGGCGTCTGGAATTCGAAGAAGCCCTGCTCCTTCATGCGCCGGCGCATCGAATCGATGATCGCGCCGCGGGTCATGATGTTCTGGTGCAGCTTCTCGCGGCGCAAATCGAGGAAGCGGTATTTCAGCCGGATGTCCTCGGGATACTCCTGCTCGCCGAACACCGGCAGCGGCAGCTCGGCGGCGGGGCCCAGCACCTCGATGTCGGCGACGTAAAGCTCGACCTGGCCGGTCGGCAGCTCGGCATTGTCGGTGCCCTCGGGGCGGCGGCGGACCTTGCCCTCCATGCGCACGACCCATTCCGAGCGCAGCTTCTCGGCGAGGCCGAACGCCTTGGAATCGGGATCGACGACGCATTGGGTGATGCCGTAATGGTCGCGCAGGTCGACGAACAGCACGCCACCATGGTCGCGGATGCGATGGCACCAGCCGGACAGCCGGACCGTCTCTCCGATGTTGCTGTCGCGGAGCGCGCCGCAGGTATGGGTCCGGTAGCGATGCATGGTCGTCCTGAATATCGTCGTGAGGAGAAGGAATCGGGGCTGCCGCAAAGGCGCATTCCGAATGCGCGCTGGGTTTAGCCGAGCCGCCCCGGCGCGGCAACCGAATGAAGCGCCCGTTTTCGGGCCAAGGGCCGGGAAAACGCCGCCGGGGCGTGCAACCCGGTGCATTGCCGCCGGATTGAGCTGACGCAGGATCGCTCATCTGACGGCCGTTTGGGCTCGAAAAGCCGTCCTGCCGCGCCTATCTTGGAGCCATGACCGTGCATTTCCCCTTCCAGAACTCCTACGCCGCGCTGCCGGACAATTTCTTTGCCCGGGTGGCGCCGACCCCTGTCGCCGCCCCCCGGCTGATCAAGCTGAACCGGCCGCTGGCCACGGAGCTCGGGCTGAACCCGGCCGAGTTGGAGACGGCGGAGGGAGCCGAGATCCTGGCCGGCAAGACCGTGCCTGAGGGCGCCGAGCCGATCGCGATGGCCTATGCCGGCCACCAGTTCGGCCATTTCGTGCCGCAGCTCGGCGACGGCCGGGCGGTCCTGCTCGGCGAGGTCGTCGACAAGAACGGCGTCCGCCGCGACATCCAGCTCAAGGGCTCCGGCCCGACCCCGTTCTCCCGCCGCGGCGACGGCCGGGCGGCCCTCGGGCCCGTCTTGCGCGAATACATCGTCAGCGAGGCGATGGCGGCGCTGGGGATTCCGACCACCCGTTCGCTGGCGGCGGTCGTGACCGGCGAGCAGGTCTATCGCGGCATCGCCTTGCCCGGCGCGGTGCTGACGCGGATCGCGACCAGCCACATCCGGGTCGGCACATTCCAATATTTCGCGGCACGCCAGGACGTCGAGGCCGTGCGCCGGCTCGCCGACCACGTCATCAGCCGGCACTATCCTGACCTCGCCGGCTCCGAGCGGCCCTATCATGCCCTGCTGGATGCCGTGATCGCGCGCCAGGCGAAGCTGATCGCCGACTGGCTGCTGGTCGGCTTCATCCATGGCGTCATGAACACCGACAACACCTCGGTGTCGGGCGAAACCATCGATTACGGCCCCTGCGCCTTCATGGACGGCTACGATCCCAAGCAGGTGTTCTCCTCGATCGACGAGTTCGGCCGCTACGCCTTCGCCAACCAGCCGCGCATCGCGCTGTGGAACCTGACCCGGCTGGCCGAATGCCTGCTGCCGCTGTTCGGCGACGACAAGGACCAGGCGATCAAGGAAGCCGAGGCCGCACTCGACGGCTTTGCCGCAGCGTTCACCGACGCGCACCAGGCCGGACTGCGGCGCAAGCTCGGCCTGTTCACGCAAGTGGAGGGCGACCAGCCGCTGGCGCAGGCGCTGTTTGATGCCATGGCGGCGGTGAAGGCGGACTTCACCCTCACCTTCCGCAGGCTGAGCGACGCGGCGGGCAGCGGCGACGACGCCCCGGTGCGGGCGCTGTTCGAGGACCCGACGGGGCTCGACGAATGGCTGCCGCGCTGGCGCCAGCGCCTCGCCGACGAGCCGCAGACGGCCGCCGAGCGCGCTGCGGCCATGCGCCAGGTCAATCCGGCCTTCATCCCACGCAACCACCGCATCGAGGCTGTCATCACGGCGGCGGTCGAGAACGACGACTACGCGCCGTTCGAAGAGCTGCATGCCGTGCTGGCCAGGCCGTATGACGACCAGCCGGCGTTCTCGGCCTACGCCGAGCCGCCGCAACCCGACGAGCGCGTGCTCCAGACGTTCTGCGGAACGTAAACCCGGACCAGACGCTGTTAACCGCGCGTCCACCATCGCCCTGACGGCGCCCGGGTCCTTAAGAAACGATCAACGCAGCCCCGACAAGTTGAACCAACAGGTCGGGGAGGTCGCGAACGTGGATGCGCTGGTGTTCGAATTCATGGGTCTGGCGATGATCGCGCTGTGCCTGATCGTGCTCGCCGTACCCTCCGGGCGGCGGCCCTCCGGCCGCGTCCGCCACCATTGAACGGCGTCCAGGGCCGGCCCGGCATCAACCATAGGCCGATCGGCTGATATTGCGGCGCTTGCCTTCCAGCCCGATTGGGCCGACAAGCGGAGATGAATTTCGTCCCGTACCCTTTGCCGACACCCTTGACTTGTCAGCGCTTTCGGACGACGGCGTAAGTGCCTCGTCATGGATCGTTCATGGACTTGATCACCACCACTGCGGATCTTTCAGCCGCCTGCGCCCGCCTCGCCCAACACCCGGTCATCACCGTCGATACCGAGTTCCTGCGGGAAACCACCTACTATCCTCTGCTCTGCGTCGTGCAGATGGCAAGCCCCGACGAGGCCCTGGTGATCGACGCCCTGGCCGAGGGCATCGATCTGACATCGTTCTTCGAGCTGATGGCCAATGAGAAGGTCCTGAAGGTCTTCCACGCCGCCCGGCAGGACATCGAGATCATCTGGCACCGCGCCAACATCGTTCCGCATCCGATCTTCGACACCCAGGTCGCCGCGATGGTGCTGGGATATGGCGACAGCATCGCCTACGACCAGCTGGTCGAACGCATCACCGGCCACCGGCCCGACAAGACCCATCGCTTCACCGACTGGTCACGGCGCCCGCTTTCCAAGGAACAGGTGCACTACGCCGAGGCTGACGTCACCCATCTGCGCGACGTGTTCGCAGCGCTCGATGCCGACCTCAAGAAGCGCGGCCGCAGCGACTGGGTCAGCGAGGAGATGGAAATTCTGACCTCGCCCAGGACCTACGACTTCCACCCCGAACGCGCCTGGGAACGGCTGAAGACGCGCGTGCGCAAGCCGAAAGAGCTTGCCGTCCTGATGGAGGTCGCAGCCTGGCGCGAGCAGGAGGCGCAGAGCCGAGACGTGCCGCGCAGCCGCGTGCTCAAGGACGATGCCGTCGGCGACATCGCCACGCATGCCCCGACCTCGATCGAGAAGCTCGGCAATCTGCGCTCGCTGCCCAAGGGATTCGAACGCTCGAAATGGGGCTCCGACATCGTCGCGGCGGTACAGCGCGGCCTGGCCCGCGATCTCGCGGCGCTGCCGAAGCTGGAGAAGCCACGCAACAACGCCAACGGCGCCGCGATCGTCGAGCTGCTCAAGGTGCTGCTGCGCATGACCTCGGAGCGTCATGCGGTGGCGAGCAAGGTGATCGCGACCGTCGACGACCTCGAACAGATTGCCGCCGACGATCAGGCCGACGTTGCCGCGCTGCAGGGCTGGCGCCGCGAGCTGTTCGGCGAGGCCGCATTGGCGCTGAAGCATGGCAAGCTCGCGCTCGCCATCGACAAGGGCCGCGTGATCCGGGTCGATCGCCTGATCCCATGAGCCGGCGGCGTCGCAGCTTGCCCGGACGTTGATCCAGTTTATTGCAGGAAACGATGCACCCAGCCACGGTGCATTGGAATCGATCATTCGGGGTCGGCCCGTCCCCTCAACTCTGCCTCGATTGTCTGGGATACCTCAACCAGGGCCATCGACAGGATGTAGGCGCTGGTCGGCAGGTTGAGTCGGCGTGCCCTGTCGAGGGCCGCCCGAAGGCTGCTCGCCAGCTCTTTGAGCTCTTCCTCTCGGGTCATGTCCGATTCTCGTTGCTGGAGCTGCCGTGTGAGCAAAGACGATTGCGAGCCGCCGCGACAGAAGTTGCTGCGGCTTCTCAGCGAAAATCCGGTGGATTTACATGTTGCGGAAGCCCTCAGGCTCGTCGTCGCCTTCGACAAGCTCACCGCCCCGTCAGACCGCCGCATGGTGATCGAACTGGCTGAAAGGCTGGCCGGCGGGTAACGTCCCCGCCCCCGGGATCACACCGCGAGACGGCCGCAGGATCTTGTCAGGTCGGCGCTGTCGAGCACGCCGGCGAAGTTGCTGATCACCCGGGTGACAACCAGCTTGTAGGCGGCGACATCGCCGTCACATGCCAGGCGGCAGGCCACGGCGTCCTCGATCACCTGATAACGGTGGCTGCGATGGAAGCCTTCCACAACTGTCGAGAGGATCGTCTCGTCCAGCGAGAAGCCAAGCAGCACGCAGCGGATGCCGCGCATGTTCGACATGTACTCGGCAAACCGCGCCGAGCTGTAGGCCGATGGCAGCGGATGCTCGAACGTCAGTTCGCCAGGCGTCGGCCTGACCTCAGGAAGCCAATTCGTCAGATTGGAAGCCGGATTGAACCAGGCGGCCTGCGCAATCCGCTTGAGGTGAAGCACCGGCCATAGATTGCCGCGCCACAACGCAATCAACTGCCGACAGCGCGACATGATCAGGTCGCCGTCGGCAATCAGATGCTTGCGCCCTTCGGCGAGATACTCGCACTGCAGATCGGCACACACCAGAACCGGCGGGTCCGTTGCGGACTCACCGAGCGGGTCTCGGTACGACATCATCGCCCCGCGGCGGCAAGATCGCGCAAGGGCGAGGACGCCGGCCGGCCGGCCGAGAGATCGAGCACGCCCGGCCGATCCCAATCCCCCTCCGGACGGATGATCAGATAGGGATCGCTGTCGAGCGTGATCGCATCTTCGCAGGGCGCGAGATCCACCACCATTTCCGTGTAGGAAAAATCCGAGAAGGTGAGCTTGCGGTTGTGACCGAGCGGCTTTGCGCCGAAATGCGCCCAGAAGTCCACTAGACGGTCCTGAGCATGGCCATAGGCCTTCTTGAAGCCCTTGCGCCGGCAATAATCCAGCGCTTCCCGCACCAGCTTGAACGACAGGCGCGACCGCCGGTGCTGATGGCGAACAGCCAGCCGCTCGACCTTGGCGAACTCACCGAAGAAGCGCACGCGCACGCAACCGGCCGGCTCATTGCCGACGAAGCCGAGGAAATGCGCGGCGACGAGGTCGTTGCCATCGAACTCTTCTTCCATCGGACAATCCTGCTCGGCCAGATAGACCGCCGAACGGATCGCCGTCACCAACATGAGATCGTTTGCATCACGCGCAATACGGACCGAGATGGCGCGCGATTTCGGATTCCGCTCCAGCTTGCTCGAACTAATATCGTGCATCCGCTGCACCCCTTTCTGAGAAAGTTTCGACCAACTGCAACGACGGCGCAATTACCTGGTGCAATCGATTCCACGGTCGCTGGTACCACCAGAGATCCGGCTGAAAGCTGGGAACAGGCGTAAAGCCCAGCGCGCCCAGGAACGCGCGCCCATCCGAGCTCGACGGCTGCGCATAGTAGTCAGCAGCGCGGAATCGCGGTCCCCGCAGGATATCAGCAACGTTGCCCAGGCCGACGGCTCCTCGTCCTTGCGCAACAAGCGCCCAGACATAGATAGCAGCAACATCCTCATCGGGCCGCGCAAGATATTTGCGCGGCGGATCGTACAAGCTGAACTCATCCAAGAGGAGCGCATCGAGGCCGGCGCAGTTCAAATAGAGAAAGGCGATGCCGCCGAGTAGATTGCGGCCTCGGCACAGGACGAAGATCGAGTTCGGGTCGTGCCGCAGGAATTCCGCCAGATCCTGCTCGGAGGCACGAACGCCTGGAATTTCCCGCCTTGCCAACGCCGCGAGCTCGCCGAGCCGATCCGGCGTGACAGGGCGCGCCGCGACGAGATCCGTCCGCGGCAACATGTCAAGCTGGTGTCTTCGCGTAGATTCCGTGCTTCCGAAGCGGGTGTTCTGCATCTATGTTTCCAGCTTGGCTTTGATGACGTCATCATACTTGTCGGGGCTGGAGTGTATGCGGCAACATTTGCATCGGGGTGCTGCATCTACGCAGCGCCGGAAATCTGACGAAAACCTTAATGCGTCGTGGGAAGATTTAAGAGCATTTCTCCTTTGCGCACGGCATCAGAGCTTCAGAAATGCGGCGGAAGTTCTAGGACTGACCGGCACCACCCTCATGCGCAAGATCGACCGGCTCGAGGAAGAGCTCGGATTCAAGGTCTTCATCCGCGATCAGTCGGGCCTGTCGCTGAGCGATGAAGGACGGTCGCTGTTGTTCGATGTCGAGCAGATGGAGCGCCTGAGCTTCAACATCTTCCGCCGCGCCTCGCTCGCCACAGACAGCCAGGGCTCGGTCCGCGTCGCCGTGACTGAAGGCCCTGGCAATTTCTGGATCCTGCCAAGACTGATCGATTTCCAGAAGACCTATCGGCGGATTACTGTCGAACTCAGTTGTGCGATGGAGCAGGCTGACGTGTCGCGCCTCGAAGCGGACGTCTCGATCCAGTTCGCGCGCCCGACAAATCCCGACGTGATCGTCAGCAAGCTCGGCCGGCTTCACATCCACGGCTTCGTATCCGAGGCCTATCGTGACGCGTATGGCTTGCCGACCTCGCTTGCCGATCTCCGCAATCACCGCATCATCAAGCAGCATGGCGTGCAGCTAGACGAGACCGGCTATGCGCGAATTCTCGGCCTCGACTCGCTCGATGGCATCGTCGGCATCTCCACCAATTCGAGCGTGGCGGTTCTCTACGCGGTGGAGCGCGGCGCAGGCATCGGCTTCCTGCCGACTTCGGCGGTCGCGCTCGGGGCACCGCTGGTGCCTGTCGATCTCGGCATCAACTACCACATGGATCTGTGGCTGACCTATCATAAGGAATTTCGTACGTCGGAACGACACAAGATCGTCATCGAATGGCTGAAGCGCATCTTTGATCCGAAGATCCACGCCTGCTTTCGCGACGAGTTCATCCATCCGCTCCACCTCGTTCCGATGATGGAGCAGACGCGGGAGACCGCGGGCTTTCACAACTACATCGCCCCCAGGCCGATCTAGGACGCTGCGCTGCAGCCGAGGCTCGATCTCGGCACACTCCGGGCCGCCCAAGCCACCGGGTGACCCCCCCCCGCTCAGCTGCCCGAGACGTTGGCCGGGGTGCAAACATGCGGGTTCCGCCGGACCGACGGCATGAGCGTTCCATGCGCGGGGGCGTGATCGGCCGGTACGACCGCCGCATGGCCGCCCGGCCCGGCGAGAGCAGCAGATATCCTTCGTTCGGCGGGCTCGGCCGTCCCAGTTCCCGGCTGCTGACACCCGTCGGGCCCGCAGCCGGCACGAAAATGCCGGTTCCGCGGCGGTTTCATGCACCAACGAGAGGGCTGGCGAGACGCGACGTCGCGACGCGTTCCCGCCGGTCCCACGAACTTGATATCGACTAAAAATCGTGTTGCAATCCCCAGCGCAATCGGATCTGGCCGTTCGACTGTGCGTTTCGTGACATCTGAAATTCAGCAGACTTCGGGAAGCCCGTATTGTGGCGTGGCACGCGCGAGCGTGGCCGCGTCTTTTTTTCGTCTAGACGGAGGAGACACCGATGCCGAGCTACAAAGGCAGCGTTAAATGGTTCAACCCGACCAAGGGCTATGGGTTCATCAAGCCGGCAGGCGGAGACAAGGATGTGTTCGTTCACATCTCGGCCGTCGAGCGGGCCGGACTGACGACGCTCAACGAGAACCAGGCGATCGAATATGATCTCGTGGAGAGCCGCGGCAAGACATCGGCCGAGAACCTCAAGCTCTCGTAAGAATGCTCCCGGCGGGAGACCATCGCGCACGCTTTGATGCAACCCCGCAAGCGTCGCGCCCCTCGCCGAAGCAGATGATCGGACTTGGTCAGCCTTGATGTTCCCCGGCCTTGCCGGGGATTTTTTTCGCCGGCCGCCGCCTCAGCGCGCGGCGGAGACCTGCGGCCAGATCAGCGATTGCTCCGCCTGCTCCACGGTCGATGTCCTACACAGATCGCCCTCGAGCCGCACGAGACCTTTCGCCAACAGTTGCAGCGCGTCGGGATAGATGCGGTGCTCAACGCCGAGAATTCGCTCCGACAGGGTCTCCGGCGTGTCGTCATCCTTGACGACGACCGCGCCCTGCATGACGATCGGCCCCGCATCCGTTTCCGGAATGACGAAATGCACCGTCGCGCCCGAGAGCTTCACGCCGGCGCGCAGCGCCTGACCATGCGGATCGAGGCCGGGGAAGGACGGCAGCAGCGAGGGATGGATGTTGAGCATCCGGCCATACCAGCGCTGGACGAACGCG
This sequence comes from Bradyrhizobium denitrificans, assembly GCF_013179005.1. NCBI lineage: Bacteria > Pseudomonadati > Pseudomonadota > Alphaproteobacteria > Hyphomicrobiales > Nitrobacteraceae > Bradyrhizobium > Bradyrhizobium denitrificans. The sequence goes on from NZ_JABFDP010000014.1 coordinate 184,041, forward strand.
GCGGTGAACAGCCGCATGAAGCCGGCAAGACAGATGATCTCGATGCCGCGGGCGTCGAGCGCCTGCTGCAGCTTGGCTTCGAAGCCGGCGCGATCCTTGCCGAACGGCTTGCTCTCGATGATTTCGACGGCGATGCCGCTCGCAGCCGCCTTCTGCAGGCCGGCCGCATCGACCCGGTTGGAGATCACGACCGCGATCTCGGCCGGAAAGTCCGGCTCCGCGGCGGCACGGATCAACGCGGCCATGTTCGAGCCGCGACCGGAGATCAGGATGGCGACGCGGCGCTTCATTGGCGTGCTCGTCTCACAGCGACAGATCGAGGGCGCCGTTGTAGATCACGCGCTGATCCCCAACCGCAGGAACGACCTCGCCGAGCAGCGCGACATGCTCCCCGCTCTCGGTCAGCACCGCTTTGACCGCATCAACCGCCTCGGCCTTGACAATCGCGATCATGCCGATGCCGCAGTTGAAGGTGCGCAGCAGCTCGAGCTCGGCAATGCCGCCCTGCGCCGCCAGCCATTTGAACACCGGCAGCACGGGAAGACGGGCGAGATCGATCGACACGCCCAGATTCTTCGGCAGCACGCGCGGGATGTTGTCGGTAAAGCCGCCGCCGGTGATATGCGCCAGCCCCTTCACCGCGCCGGTCTCGCGGATCGCCCGCAGGCAGGATTTCACGTAAAGGCGCGTCGGCGTCAGCAGTGCACCGCCGAGCGTCATCACCGGTGCGAAGGGCGCCGGCGCCTCGAAGCCGAGGCCCGATTGCGCGACGATCTTGCGCACCAGCGAATAGCCGTTGGAGTGCACGCCTGACGATGCGAGGCCGAGCACCAAATCGCCCGCGGCGATATCGGCCGACGGCAGCAGGGTGCCACGCTCGGCCGCGCCGACCGCGAACCCCGCGAGGTCATAGTCGCCATCCTTGTAGAGGCCCGGCATTTCCGCCGTCTCGCCCCCGATCAGCGCGCAGCCCGACTCGCGGCAGCCCTCGGCGATGCCGGCCACGATCGACGCGGTCGCCTCCGGGTCGAGCTTGCCGCAGGCGAAGTAGTCGAGGAAGAACAGCGGCTCGGCGCCCTGCACCACGAGATCGTTGACCGACATTGCCACCAGATCGATGCCGATCCCGGAATGCAGACCGGTCTCGATCGCGATCTTGACCTTGGTACCGACGCCGTCGGTGGCGGCCACCAGGACCGGATCCTTGAAGCCGGCGGCCTTGAGGTCGAACAGGCCGCCAAACCCGCCGATCTCGGCATCCGCGCCCGCACGGGCCGTCGCGCGCACCATCGGCTTGATCAGATCGACCAGACGATTGCCGGCATCGATATCGACGCCCGAATCTGCATAAGTGAGCCCGTTCTTGCGCTCGGTCATGGTAAAAACCCCTAATCTGACCGCTGGTTACGTCGGAATCCGGCCGCGCGCAATGGCTCGCAAGGGGCTCGTCCCCACACTATCTAGGAACTGGACCGGTTCGCCCCGCTTCGGAATCGGGTTGAATGTTGATCGAGTTATCGTCGGGACCTGCTGCGTGACCATCCCTCACAGTATCCCCAATCTGATTACGCTCGGCCGAATCCTGCTGGTTCCGATCGTCGTCTGGGCGATCGCCGCCGGCGAGACCGAAATCGCGTTCCTGGTCTTCGTCGTCGCCGGTGTGAGCGATGCGGTCGACGGCTTTCTCGCCCGGCGGTTCAACCTGCGATCCGAACTCGGCGCCCTCCTCGATCCGCTTGCCGACAAGGCGCTTCTGGTCTCGATTTTCGTGACGCTCGGCATCTGGGGCGCGATCCCGCGCTGGATCGTGATCCTGGTGGTCTCGCGCGACATCATGATCGTCGCCGCGGTGATTGTGTCCTGGCTGTTCGACCGCCCGGTCGCAATGCGGCCGCTGATGGTGTCGAAGCTGAACACAGCGGCGCAGGTCGCCTTTGCCGCGCTGGTGCTGGCCTCGCTCAGCTTCGGCTTCGAGCCGAAGCCCTACGATATTCTGCTGATGACCCTGGTCACGATCTTTACCCTCGTATCCGTCGGGCTTTACCTGGTCGAATGGGTGCGCCACATGAGCACCATCGAAGTGCGATGAGTGGCTTGGCCTCCCGCAAGGCCCCTGCGCACGATACGGAGCACGTCAAACTTGGTCGGCCATCTTCCCCCCCGTCAATTGGCCTTCGCGCTGCCGCACGCGGAAAGTCTGACGCGGGACAACTTCCTCGAAGGCGCCGGCAACGCGGCAGGACTGGCGCTGGTCGATGCCTGGCCGGAATGGCCGGCGCGCACCATGTTCCTGGTCGGACCGGACGGGTCCGGCAAGAGCCATCTCGCCGCGATCTGGGCCGAGCAGTCCGGAGCCCGCTCGCTCTCAGCCCAGGCTCTCGACATCGCCGCCGTCCCCCGCGCGCTGGCCACCGGCGCGCTGGTGCTGGAGGACCTCAGCCCCACCGCTTTCGACGAGCGTGCGCTGTTCCACCTGCTAAATCTGGCACGGCAGGACGAGGCCTACATCCTGATCACGGCGCGCGAGGCCCCCGCGACCATGCCGGTCGCGCTCAGCGACCTCCGGTCGCGCCTGCGCGCCTGTCCAGTGGTGACACTGCTGCCACCCGACGACCAGCTGTTTCGGGCCCTGATCGTCAAGCTGGCCGCGGACCGGCAGTTGACCATCGACGAAGCCGTGGTGAGCTATCTCGCCACCCGGATCGAGCGATCCTATGCCGCCGCCCGTCATACGGTCGCCCTGCTGGACAATGAATCGTTGCGGCTTGGACGCCCCGTCACCCGGGCGCTCGCGGCCGAACTGCTCCGGCCCTCCGAAGGCATGTGACCGCCGGCCATCTTGACGGAGAGGCGCCGGGGAACCTCAATGGTGCCGGGAACGTCATCCCCTGGTCATTTAGTTTAGTCTACGGTCCGCCGCTACGCAGGACTGATTTGACGCCGTTGCCGGCGATGGAACGATTTTCCAATGGACACCGAACAAGCGATTGAAATTCAAGAAAAAGATCCGGTTTCCTCGCCTCCGGCCGAGATCGCATCCAGCCCCGAGCGCTTCATCAATCGAGAACTCTCCTGGCTGCATTTCAACCGCCGGGTCCTGGAGGAATCGGTCAACCCGCGCCATCCGGCGCTGGAGCGGGTGCGGTTCCTGTCGATTTCCGCCAACAACCTTGATGAATTCTTCATGGTCCGCGTTGCCGGTATCCGCGCCCAGGTGCGCGAGGGCATCGCCGAGCGCAGCCCGGACGGCCTGACGCCGCTGGAGCAGCTCAAGGTCATCAACGAAAGCGTGTCGCAGCTCGCGATCGACCAGCAGGCGATCTGGCGCGACCTGCGCAAGTTCCTCGCCGAGCTCGGCATCGTGCTGGTCGACGGCCAGGACGTCACCAAGAGCGAGCGCGCCTGGATCGAGGACCATTTCCTCGCCAGCATCTTCCCGCTGCTCACGCCACTCGCGATCGATCCGGCGCATCCGTTCCCGTTCATTCCGAGCCTCGGCTTCACCGTCGCGCTGCAGCTGATGCGCACCTCCGACGGCAGGCCGATGAATGCGCTGATCCGCATGCCCGGCAAGATCGATCGCTTCATCCGCTTCCCCGGCAGCAAGGATGGCGTGATCCGCCTGATCACGCTTGAACAGGCCACGAGCCTGTTCATCGGCCGGCTGTTTCCCGGCTACACCGTCAAGGGCCAGGGCGCCTTCCGCATCATCCGCGACAGCGAGATCGAAATCGAGGAAGAGGCCGAGGACCTGGTGCGGCTATTCGAGACCGCGCTCAAGCGCCGCCGCCGTGGCTCGGTGATCCGGCTCGAGATCGAGGCCAACATGCCGGAGGAGCTGCGTGCCTTCGTGCAGGACGCGCTGTCGACCACCGACGACGAAGTGTTTGTCGTCGACGGCGTGCTGGCGATGAACGAGCTGTCGCAGCTGACGCGTGTCGACCGGCCGGACCTTGAATTCGCGCCCTATGTGCCGCGCCATCCCGAGCGTGTCCGCGACCATGGCGGCGACATCTTCGCCGCGATCCGGCAGAAGGACCTGATCGTCCATCACCCCTACGAGTCGTTCGACGTCGTCGTGCAGTTCCTGCAGCAGGCGGCCCGCGACCCCGACGTGGTCGCAATCAAGCAGACGCTGTACCGCACCTCGAACAATTCGCCGATCGTGCGCGCGCTCGCCGAGGCCGCCGAAGCCGGCAAATCGGTGACGGCGCTGGTCGAGCTGAAGGCCCGTTTCGACGAGGAAGCCAATATCCGCTGGGCGCGCGATCTCGAGCGCGCGGGCGTGCAGGTCGTGTATGGCTTCCTGCAGCTGAAGACCCATGCCAAGCTGTCGATGGTCGTGCGCCGCGAGGGCGGCGGCCTGACGACCTATGTGCATACCGGGACCGGCAACTATCACCCGGTCACCGCCCGCATCTACACCGACCTCTCCTACTTCACCTCCGATCCGGTGATCGGCCGCGACGTGACACGGGTCTTCAACTATATCACGGGCTATGCCGAGCCGATCGACATCGAGAAGATGGCGGTGTCGCCGCTCACGCTTCGCAAGCGCATGATCGAGCACATCCACGGCGAGACCAGTTTCGCGCGCCAGGGCAAGCCGGCCGTGATCTGGATGAAGATGAACTCGCTGGTCGATCCCGACATCATCGACGCGCTCTATGAAGCGTCGCAGGCCGGCGTCTCGATCGACCTGATCGTGCGCGGAATCTGCTGCCTGCGCCCGGGCCTGCCCGGGCTGTCCGAGAACATCCGGGTCAAATCGGTGATCGGCCGCTTCCTGGAGCATGGCCGCATCTACTGCTTTGGTATGGGCCAGGGCCTGCCGAGCGCCAAGGCCGCCGTGTACATCTCCTCGGCCGACATGATGCCGCGCAATCTCGACCGTCGCGTCGAGGTGCTGTGTCCGCTGCAAAATCCGACGGTGCATCAGCAGGTTCTCGAGCAGATCATGGTCGCGAACCTGAAGGACACCGAGCAAAGCTGGCAATTGTTGCCGGACGGGTCGTCAACGCGTATGAAGGCGGCGAAGGGCGAAGAGCCGTTCAACCTGCACAATTACTTCATGACGAATCCGAGTCTGTCCGGCCGTGGAAAGTCGCTCAAGGAATCATCACCGCGTCGCCTCACGCGCCGGAACGAACGCAACCCGTCGTAACGGCTCCTGTCATCAGAGGACGTCCCGGTGAAACGGCCCGCTGCCAGGGCCGCAAGCGTTGGCGTCATCGACATCGGCTCGAACTCGGTCCGTCTCGTCGTCTACCAGGCGATGGAACGCAGCCTCGTCACGGTCTTCAACGAGAAGGCGCTGTGCGGGCTCGGACGCGAGGTGCAGACCACGGGCCTGCTCGCCGCCGATGCCGTCGAGAAGGCGCTGACCGCGCTGCGGCGTTTCCGGGCGCTGTGCAAGGTCCAGAAGGTCGGGCGTATCCACGCCATTGCCACGGCCGCCTGCCGCGACGCCTCCAACGGCCCTGACTTCATCGCCAAGGCCGAGAAGATCTGCGGCGCGGAGATCCAGATCCTGACGGGCCCCGAAGAGGCGCGTTACTCCGCACTCGGCGTGATCTCGGGGATCCACAAGCCTGACGGCATCGTCGGCGATCTCGGCGGCGGCTCGCTGGAGCTGATCGACGTGCGCGGCCACCAGGTGCGCAGCGGCGTGACCCTGCCGCTCGGCAGCCTGGCGCTGCAGGATCTCGCGGAGAAATCGCTGAAGAAGGCGCAGCGGATCGCAAGCGATGCGCTGACCGACCTGCCGCAGCTTTTGGCCGGCGAGAACCGCACCTTCTACGCGGTCGGGGGCACCTGGCGCGCGCTGGCCCGGATCCACATCCTCCAGAGCGGCTATCCGCTCGGGGTCATGCATGGCTACGCGATTCCGGCCGTGGAGGCCCTGGCCTTTGTCCGGCGGCTGCGCCGTCTCGTCGCCGCCGACATGCTGGCCGACATCGAAGTGGTCGCCGAAGCACGCCGGCCGCTGCTCGCTTATGCCGCGCTGGTGCTGGAACACATCATCCGGGTCGCGAAACCGAAGATGGTGGTCTTCTCCACGTTCGGGGTGCGCGAGGGCCTGCTCTACTCCAAGCTGCCGGATATCGAGCGGGCCAAGGACGGTCTGCTCTGCGCCGCCCAGGGACTGAACGAGCTGCTGTCACGCTCGGCCCAGCATGCCCGCGAGCTGATCGACTGGACCGACCGCCTGTTCCGGGTGGTCCATCTTCGCGAGACCGAGGAGGAGCGCCGGCTGCGTCACGCCGCCTGCCTGTTGTCCGACATCGGCTGGCGCATGCATCCGGACCACCGCGGCGAGCAGACCTACGGCATCATCCTCAACGGCAATTTCGGATCGATCAGCCATGACGGCCGCATCTTCGTCGCGCTCTCGGTGTTCTTCCGCTACGAGGGCCTGCGCGACGAAGCCGCGCCGCCGGCCCTGACGGAACAGCTGAGCCCCGCCGCGATCGACCGCGCCCGTCTGCTCGGCACCGCCTTCCGCGTCGCCCATCTGGTCTCCGCGGCCCGTCCGGGCGTGCTGCCGGCGACCCATTTCCGCACCCAGGATCGCAAGCTGATGCTGGTGTTCGAGCATCAGATGGTGGATCTCGTCGCCGACCGCGTCGGCGGCCGCTTCAAGCAGCTCGCCCGGCTGCTCGGACGCTCAGGCTCGGTGGTGCTGAGCTGACGGTCACGTCCGCCGGACATTGCAACGGATGCCACGGATCCGGCGCGCGTGCCGCTGGCCCGATCGGTTCAAGGCAGACGAGGGCCGGCTGAAATCGCGATCATGCGCTGGGAGATGATCTCGTAGACCTTGCGCCAGGCCTGCTCCACTTCCGCCGTCCATTGCGGTCCGAGACCCTTGGCGAGGCTCCACAGCAGGGCCTCGCCGACCAGCGGATAATGCTCAGGCCTGACACCGTAGCGCGCATGGTTGCGGCCGAGGATGTCGGTGCTCGACAGCAAACCGGTCATCCGATCGAGGCTGCCGACGAGCACCGCCAGCGTAGCGATGAAGTCCCGCTTCAGCACATCCATGTTGTCGGGAAACATCGAGCGGCATTCCGGCGCCAGTTCGAAAAGCCGCTGATAGAATGTCGTGGTCATGTCCGTGGCATTGGCAAACACCATGTCGAACGACGACCTGACGCAGGCAATCTCCTCGGCGGTCAACATTCACGAGTCCAACTTCGAAAAGCCCGATCCGGGGCGGCAAATAACATACGATGTTGTGGTATCGCGGAGGCCGCAAGCGGTTCAAGTCCAGATCATGATGCGCTTCCACGGAAACGCATCATGATCCTGTCGGACGACCGGTTTCCACTTTTCCGGATCATGCTGTGGAGGACGAGGGCGGTCATCCACCCCCGCGCTCCCAGGGCGCGGCACCGTGCCGCAGCCGCCGTGAGCACATCGCCGCGGGCCGGCGGGTGCTGGTCAAGATCATAATACTGACAAGCTCAGGCCGTCGGCCCTGCGGCCCAAACCACACCCGGTCGCCCGGCCGCTTCAATTGGGCCGGACAGCCATGAGCGTCGGGTACTGCGCCAGCAGCGCCTCGCCGAGCACGTTCTGCTCGGCCGTCGGGATCGCGAAGCGGACGCTGAAGCCGTCGGCGGTGGCGAGCGTCATGATGCGCTGGGCGGCGTCGGTGGACTGCTCGATGGTCCAGGATGCCAGCGGATAGGCATAGCGCAGCGCCTGATCGCCATAGCGCGCGCGCAGTGCCATTTCAAGAAGGCCCGGCAGGGTCATGATCAGCGCACCGGCCTGACTGACCGAGAGGCTGAGCGCGATCGGCTGACCTGCGGCGTCCTCGAAGCCGAGCGAGATCGTCTCGCCGTCATCCACCACCTCGCAACAGGTCAGCGCCTTCGCCCGCAATTGCATCACGCGCTCCGCTTCAATTCACCGTTATTCCCGCATGAATATATCGAAAATGGAGCAGCGTCTACCTGCCCCACTGCCATCTAACGATGGCGCTGCTGTATTTTGCGTGATATAGCTTTGCATATAACGTGACCGAAGCGTCACATATTGCAGGGAGAGGCATGCCATGAGTGACTATCATCTTCTGATCGGCGGGGCGTTGGTGCCGGGCGAAACAACCATGCCGGTCATCAATCCCGCGACCGAGGAGGTGCTGACCGATTGTCCGCGAGCGTCCAAGGACCAGCTCGACGCGGCGGTGGCCGCCGCCAAGGCCGCCTTTCCGGCCTGGGCCGCCACCCCGATCACGGAACGCCGCCGCCTGATCGGCAAGATGGCCGACATCATCGAGACCCATGCCAATGACCTCGCCCGGATCTTGACCAGCGAACAAGGCAAGCCGCTCGCCGACGCCACCGGCGAGGTGCTCGGCATGGCCGGCTTCTTCCGCTATCTGGCGTCACTGGATCTGCCGATGCGGGTGCTGGAGCGTTCGGGCGACCGGCAGGTCGAAGCCTATCGGCGCCCCCTGGGCGTGGTCGGCGCCATCATCCCCTGGAACTTCCCGCTGCTGATCCTCGGCTTCAAGCTGCCGCCTGCCCTGCTCGCCGGCAACACGCTGGTGGTCAAGCCGGCGCCGACGACGCCGCTATCGACGCTGCGCTTCGCCGAACTGGTCAAGGATGTGCTCCCCGCCGGCGTGCTCAACGTGATCGCTGACGCCAACGATCTCGGCGATCCCATGACGAAGCATCCGGACATCCGAAAGATCTCGTTCACGGGCTCGACCGCCACGGGCCAGAAGGTGATGGCGAGCGCCGCCCAGACCTTGAAGCGCATCACGCTCGAGCTGGGCGGCAACGACGCCGGCATCGTGCTCGACGACGTCGATCCGAAGACGGTCGCGCCCGGCATCTTCGACGGCGCCTTCCAGAACTCAGGCCAGGTGTGCCTCGCGATCAAGCGGCTCTATGTCCATGAAAGCGTCTATGACGAGATTTGCGACGAGCTGGTCGCGATCGCCAAGAGCACGGTCGTCGATGACGGCTCCAAGCAGGGCACCAAGCTCGGACCGCTGCAGAACAAGATGCAGTACGAGAAGGTGAAGGCGTTTCTCGACGACGCGCACAAGAACGGCAAGGTGATCGCCGGCGGCGCGGCGATGGACCGCCCCGGCTATTTCATCGCGCCGACCATCGTGCGCGACATCGCGGAAGGCTCCAAGCTGGTCGACGAGGAGCAGTTCGGACCGGTGCTGCCCGTGATCAAATACTCCGATTCCGACGACGTGATCCGCCGCGCCAATGCTTCCAGCTACGGGCTCGGCGCCTCGGTGTGGTCGTCAGATCCGAAACGCGCCCACGAGATCGCCACGCGGATCGAGGCCGGCACGGTCTGGATCAACAAGCATCTCGACATGGCGCCGCACATCCCGTTCGGCGGCGCCAAGCAATCCGGCATCGGCAGCGAATTCGCCGAGGAAGGCCTCGCCGAATTCACCCAGCTGCAGATCATCAACGGACCCGGCGTCGCCGCCTGAGCCACCGCGAGGCCGCGGGACAACAGCCGCGGCCTCGTCGATCTCCATTGCCATTCGGAGCGCGCAATGTTCGATGCCGAATGCGATCTCGCTGCCGTGGTCTATGACCGCGGCGACGACCCTGACGCTGTGCTGCGCAATTTCGCGCAGAGCCTGCAGGCCCGCGGCGTTCGCGCCGTCGGCCTGATCCAACAGGTCCGACACGCCGTCGACGCTGACGGCATCGCAGCGATGCTGGTGCACAACGGCGTCGAGCGTCCCCTGCTGCTGCAACTTGGACGTCATGCGAGCGGCTGCCGGCTCGATGTCGGCCAGCTGCTGCAGGCTGGTGCCGAGGTCGCGAACGCCCTCAGCGACGGCGCCGATCTTCTCATCATCAACCGCTTCGGCCGTCAAGAAAGCGAAGGCAAAGGCCTCACCTTCCTGATCGAGCAGGCACTGGCATCAGATATCCCTGTCGTGATCGCGGTCCCAAGCTTCCGATTTGGAGAATGGATCCGGTTCGCGCACGGCATGAGTGTACGCCTGCCCTGCACGCATCGCGCGTTGAATGCTTGGTGGCGAACCGTGTCGCGGCGTTACCCAGGGTTCGATGATGTGCGCCCAACGATCTGCGAGATGCTGAAATAGCTTGGCACCGACGCGAGGGCGCTCGCACGCGCCGTTCACGACCTGCTCAATATTCGAGCAGCCGCAATGGGGCGGCTTCGGGGCCCACCAAAGCTGTATCAACAACGATATAGCTCATTGAAACATCAAAAGAATTGCTCTGATCGCGGTTGACGTCCGGAACCGGAGCGATCATTTTCGCCGCGTGTTGGCAGCCAAGCGAGCGGCCGACGCCACAAAGGATCGCGTCGTCCATGGACAGCACGCGATCGAGGCCGGGGCTTGAGCTCCCGGCCCTCCCCTCCAGGAAACGTTCAGGAGCCCACAACGGGCGGCGGCGGTGGCATGCCGGCGCGCTGACGGATGTCGACAAGCATAAGGGATCCTGTTCGATGGCAAGCACGACGGCCGAGCTCGAGACGCTGCTGATGCAGCGCTCGCTGACCGACGCCCAATTGATCGCGGCGGCGGAGACGGCAATTGATTTCCGCATCCTTCCTGACGCCAATGTGATCAAGATCGGCGGCCAGAGCATGATCGACCGCGGGCGCGCCGCCGTCTATCCGCTGGTCGAGGAGATCGTAGCCGCCCGCAAGGCGCACAAAATGCTGATCGGGACCGGCGCCGGGACGCGCGCTCGCCACCTCTATTCGATCGCCGCCGGCCTTAATCTGCCCGCCGGCGTGCTGTCGCAGCTCGGCGCCTCGGTCGCCGATCAGAACGCGGCGATGCTGGGACAGTTGCTCGCCAAGCACGGCATCTCGGCGGTCGACGGCGCCGGCCTGTCCGCCGTGCCGCTGTATCTTGCCGAAGTGAACGCCGTCGTCTTCAGCGGCATGCCACCCTACGGCCTGTGGATGCGGCCTGCCGCCGACGGCGTGATCCCGCCCTACCGCACCGACGCCGGCTGCTTCCTGGTCGCCGAGCAGTTCGGCTGCAAGGCGATGATCTATGTGAAGGACGAAAACGGCCTCTATACCGCCAATCCGAAGACCGAGAAGAACGCCACCTTCATTCCGAAGATCTCGGTCGCCGAGATGAAGGCCAAGGGTCTCGCCGACTCCATCCTGGAGTTTCCGATGCTCGATCTGCTCGAAGCCTCACGCCATGTCCGGGAGGTCCAGGTCGTCAACGGCCTCGTGCCCGGCAATCTGACCCGCGCGCTCGCCGGCGAGCATGTCGGCACGATCATCACTGCGAGCTGAGAGGCCCATATCCATGGCTGAGACCGCCAACACCATCAAGCACGTCGCCTCGCCGCTCGCGCGCCAGACACTGCTCGACAACAAGCTCACCCGTCCCGTGGCCGGCAAGCGCCCGATCGCGCTGCTGCCGTGGCTGCAGGTCATCAAGATCGGCGGCCGCGCGATCATGGACCGCGGCGCAGAGGCGATCCTGCCCCTGGTTGAGGAGATCAAGACGCTGCTGCCCGAGCACCGCCTGCTGATCCTGACCGGCGCCGGCATCCGCGCCCGCCACCTGTATGGCGTCGGCCTCGATCTCGGCCTGCCGGTCGGCTCGCTCGCGCCGCTGGCAGCCAGCGAAGCCGGCCAGAACGGCCATATCCTGGCCGCGCTGCTGGCGTCGGAAGGTGTCTCCTATATCGAACATCCGACCATCGCCAACCAGCTCGCGATCCATCTCACCGCCGCGCGCGCCGTGGTCGGCAGCGCCTTTCCGCCCTATCACCACCACGAATTCCCGACCTCGCGCATCCCACCGCATCGGGCCGACACCGGCGCCTTCCTGATCGCCGACGCGCTCGGCGCTGCCGGCCTGACCATCGTCGAGGATGTGGATGGCGTCTACACCGCAGACCCGAAGGGGCCGGACGCAGCTCAGGCGAAACTGCTGGACCGCACCAGCTTCGATGCGCTTGCCAAGCAGGAGGGCACGCTGCCGTTCGACCGCACGCTGGTCGAGGTGATGGCCAATGCCCGCCACCTGACGCGCATCCAGCTCATCAACGGATTGGTTCCCGGACGGCTCACGGCAGCGTTGCGCGGCCATCACGTCGGCTCGATCATCACGACGGGCGCAATGGACTAAGACGACAAAGATCGACTGAACGACGCCCCTTGCAGGGCCGCGAGTGCGACATCGCGGCCCTGCTCGCAGATGGATCTCGCAACCTCACACTGCGAGGTTCATCCACACCGCCTTCGGCTCGGTGAAATTGTCCAATGCCGCCGTGCCGTGCTCGCGGCCGAGACCGGAGTCGCGGTCGCCGCCCCAGGGCAACCGGACGTCGGTGTAACCATAGGTGTTGATCCACACCGTGCCGGCGCGCAGCCGCTTGGCGAAGCGCTGTACGCGCCCCAGGTCGCGGCTCCAGACGCCGGCCGCCAAGCTGTAGGCGGTGCCGTTCGCCATGCGCAGCGCATCGGCCTCGTCCTTGAACTTGATCACGCTGACCACAGGACCGAAGATCTCCTCCTGCGAGATCCGCATCTCATGCGTGACGCCGGCAAACACCGCCGGGCTGATGAAATAGCCCCGCGCCGCGGCGCGCTCGCCCCCGGTCACGAGCGTGGCGCCCTCGCGTCGGCCGATGTCGACATAGTCGAGGATCGTCTTCATCTGCCGCTCGGAGATCACCGGACCGAGCGAGGTCGCGCGATCGAGCGGATCTCCGATCCGCAACGCGCGTGCCCGCGCGGTCAGGCGTTCGACGACCTCGTCATAGGCGCGCTCCTGCACCAGCACGCGGGAGCCCGCGGAGCAAACCTGCCCGGCGTTGAAGAAGATGCCGCTGGCCGCAGCTTTGGCCGCCGCCTCGATATTCGCATCATCGAAGATGATGTTGGCGGACTTGCCGCCGAGCTCGAGCGACACCCGTTTGAAGTTGCCGGCGGCCGCCTTCATGATGCCGCGGCCAACGCCGGGCGAGCCGGTGAACGTCACTTTGTCGACATCGGGATGGTTGACCAGCGCCTCGCCGACGATGCGCCCGGGTCCGGTCACGATGTTGAGAACGCCCGGTGGCAGACCGGCTTCGAGTGCCAGCTCAGCGATGCGCAGCGCGGACAGCGAGGTCAGCTCGGCCGGTTTCATCACCACCGTGCAACCGCAGGCCAGTGCCGGGGCAAGCTTCCACATCCCGATCATCAAAGGAAAGTTCCAGGGCACGATCGCGGCGACCACGCCGACCGGCTCGCGCACCGTATAGGTCAGGGCATCGTCGCGGGTGGAGACAACCTCGCCGCTGATCTTGTCGGCCCAGCCGGCGTAGTAGGTCAGCGTGTCGATCGCCGCAGGAAGATCCTGGCGCAGGATCGCCGACACCGGCTTGCCGGCGTCCAGGCTTTCCAGCTCGACGATCTCAGCGGACCGATCACGCAGCAGCTGCGCCCATTTGAGCAGGATCGCGCCGCGCTCGGCCGCACGCATCGTGCGCCAAGGACCTTCGAAGGCACGCCGCGCGGCTGCGACGGCAAGATCGACATCCTCGGCATTGCCCTCGGCAATGGTCGCGAGCGGTTGCTCCGTGGCGGGATTGAGCGTCGTGAAGGTGCGCCCCGAGACCGACGGAACGTGCCGTCCGCCGATCAGAAGTTGCAGCGGCTTCGTCAGATCCGACGATAGCGCGGAGCTGCGCTCGTACTCATATGCAATGGACATCATATTTCCTCCGCTTGTTGTATGCCAACGTAGGAGCAAATATGAGTTCGTAAATATGATATGGGTTGCCTATTGCAGGCGATCACATGAAGCCGTCTTCAAGAGCAGGCCCTGATGTTGCGGATCGCGATCGAACCTGTCTGGCGCTTCTCCAAGGATGATGACCCGCACAGCATCGTCGTGATGCTCCGCGTGCTCAGCGAGATCAGGCGGACGGGCAAGATCACGAGCGCAGCCACCGATGCCCAGCTCTCCTATCGGCATGTCTGGAATCTGATCGAGCAATGGTCGGCATTTTTCGGCGTACCGTTGGTGGAGACCCAGCGCGGCAAGGGATCGCGACTGACCGCATTCGGAGACAAGCTGGTGTGGGCGGGCGAGCGCATGCATGCGCGGCTCGGTCCTCAGCTCGACAATCTCGCGCAGGAGCTCGTCACCGAGATCAAACCGTTCCTGCAGCCACATCCGGCGCTGATCCGCGTTCACGCCAGTCATGGCTTTGCCGTGGCCAAGCTGCGTGAGTTGCTGGATCGCGCACCGGGTGTCGGCATCGACCTTCGCTACGTCAGCAACCAACATTCGCTGGCCTCGCTCGCGCAGGACGCCTGCGATCTTTCGGGTTTGCACCTGCCACGGGGCGAGCTCCGGGCACAGAGCATTCAGGCCTGCCGAGACTGGCTCGATCCCGAGCGGGACTGTGTCATCAGTTTCGTGACACGCGAGATGGGATTGATGGTCAAACGCGGCAATCCGCTGTCCATCCGATCATTGGCCGATCTCGCCGAAGGCAAAGCGCGGTTCGTCAATCGTGATCATGACTCGGGCACCCGCCTGCTGTTCGATCAGTTGCTCGCAGCGCATGGCCTGGACGAACAGCAGATCAACGGCGCGCAGCAGATCGAGTTCACCCATGCGGCCGTCGCCGCCTATGTCGCGAGCGGCATGGCCGATGTCAGCTTTGGCGTCGAGGCTGCCGCGCGGCAGTTCGGGCTCGACTTCATCCGCATCCTCACCGAGGACTACTTCTTCGCCTGCCATCAATCGTTCCTGGAAAGCGATCCGATGCGGCGCGTGCTCGACGTGATGAAGGGCGACGATTTCCATCGTGAGATCGCAGCCCTGCCCGGCTACGCGCCGGCCGACACCGGCTCGGTTCACACCGTCCGCGAGTTCCTCGACCGGTTCGATGCCGGGACCTGACGGGCCGGCGAGATCAGGAGGATCGACAGCGCGCGTCGCGAACTCGAGCATGATCCGGAAAAGTGGAAACCGGTTTTCCGGAAAGATCACGCTCAGACGAAGATATTAGATCATGATGCGTTGCCGTGGAGACGCATCATGTCTATGGCAGATCGACGCCGCGGGCCGGCACCGCTTCGAGCTCACCGGCCGCCTGGCGCTGCAGCGCGCGACCGCGCCAGATCGACCCGGCCACCAGCACCAACCCTGCGCCGAGCAGCGACATCAGCGTCTCCATGACGTCGACATGGCTGGAAACGTTGGTCTTGCCCGCGAACAGGCCAGAGGCCGCCTCGATGGTGATGACGACGGTGCCGTCCAGGACATGGTGCAGCAGCGGCTCGATCGCCGGATCGGTGGCGATCACCTCGCCGGCCACCCAGCCAAGCAGCATCGCGCCGAGCCAGACCAGGAGCGGAAACCGATCGAGAACGAGCATGATCAATGCCGCACCGGCGATGATCAGCGGGATGCTCATGGCGAGACCGATGATCAGCAGCGACGCCTGGCCGTTGGCGGCCGCGGCGACCGCGATCACATTGTCGAGGCTCATCACTAGGTCGGCGAGCGCGACGATCCGAACCGCGTGCCACAGCGTGGTTCCCGCGGCGATCTCGTCGTTCTCATCCTCGGGGACCAGAAGCTTGGCCGCGATCACCAGCAACGCCAGGCCGCCGATCAGCTTCAGATAAGGAAGCGCCATCAAGGTGGCAACGATGCCGGTGAACGCGATGCGCAGCGCCACCGCGATGCCGGAGCCTGCCACCATGCCCCAGACGCGATGCCGGCCGTGCAGGCCGCGGCAGGCGAGCGCGATCACCAGGGCGTTGTCGCCCGACAACAGCACATTGATCCAGATGATCTTGCCCAATGCGAGCCAGAAGCCGGGGCTCTGCAGGTCGGCTTCAAATTGAGCGAGCAAATGGCCGAAAGTGGCGGGATCAGCGAGCTGCGACAGCCAGTTCACGGCCAGGCCTTTCAGAGACGTTCAGCGGGAATGCGGACGAGCGCGGTGTGCGGCGGAGATGCCCCTCCGCCGCACACCGAGGGATCAGCCGACGATCTCGTTGCCGGAGAAGAACTGCGCGATCTCGATGGCCGCGGTTTCCGCGGCGTCCGATCCGTGCACCGAGTTTTCGCCGATCGACTTGGCGTGCAGCTTGCGGATGGTGCCATCGGCGGCCTTGGACGGATCGGTCGCGCCCATGACGTCACGGTACTTGAGGATGGCGCCCTCGCCTTCCAGAACCTGGACCACGACCGGGCCGGAGATCATGAAGTCGACCAGTTCGCCGAAGAACGGGCGGGCCTTGTGCACGGCATAGAAGGTCTCGGCCTGCTCGCGGGTCATGCGGATGCGCTTCTGGGCCACGATGCGCAGACCGGCCTTCTCGATCAGCGCGTTGATCGCGCCGGTCAGGTTACGCTCGGTCGCGTCGGGCTTGATGATCGAAAACGTGCGCTCAATCGCCATAATGTCGTCCTTGGAGGTGCGGGATTTGGGTGGGTTGCGGGCTTATATCGACGCGATCGGTTGTCGGCAAGCGACCGCGCCGGTTCTGAGAGGCCGCGGGTTACGACAATTTCACAATTCTGAACATTGTCTGAAGGGCACATGCCACCTGCGTTCACCTCGGCTTCATATGATGGTCGCATCGGGTGAAGGCGAACCGGGCTCTGGTCACCGCCTTCTCCCAGCCCAAAGCGTCCAACACTGTAGCGCCACCAGCGCCGTACTCCAGGAGACGAACATGTTGCGCAAACTCTCCCTCGCCGCGGTTGCCGCCGTTTCTCTGGGCGCAGCCGCCCTCGCCCCGACCGCGGCCTCGGCCCATTGGCATGGCGGATGGCATCACGGCTGGCACGGTGGCTGGCATGGCGGTTATTATGGCTGGCACCGTCCGTTCTACGGGCCGCGCGTTTTCGTCGGCGGCCCGGTCTACAGCTACGGCTATGGCGGCTGCTACGTGCGCCGCGTGGTTCCGACCCCGTGGGGACCGCGCTGGCGCTGGATCAACCGCTGCTACTGAGACCGTCTGATCCCACCTTCCCCGACGAGCCCTGTCGCGGCACCCGCCCCCCGCCGCAACAGCTCGCCTAGCCCCGGCGCCCCCCACGCCGGGGCTTTTTTCGTTGGATTTCAACCAAGTCCACGCCATTCCGGGGCTGTCGCGGAAACCAATCGGCCTGCCATGACTTGATAGAGGACCTGTCACAATGCTCGTGGAACTCTGTCATGACTGGCCGCACCGCCAAATCCAGCGAGGCGCTCGATCGCAAGATGAGCCGATCGATCTGCGACGCCGTGGGCGAACGGCTGCAACGCAGCCTGCCGCCGGACGGCTCGCACCTCCCGGCCCCGCTCGCTCATCTCATGAACGAGTTGCGCAAGCGCGACGAGACGAGTCTGCGCTTCGAGTAAGATTCCGCCAGGCTGAGCCTGCGACAAAGCGGTTGCGTTTGGTCGCGCGCGCGGTGACAAGGCGCGCATGCTTTCGATCAACGACATCTCCATCCGGCTCGCCGGACGGCTTCTCATCGACCACAGCACGGTGCAGATTCCGCCCGGCGCCCGCGTCGGCCTGGTGGGCCGCAACGGCACCGGCAAGTCGACGCTGTTCAAGGCGATCCGCGGCGAACTGTCGCTGGAGAACGGAGCGATCACCGTCCCGCCGCGATGGCGGATCGGCAGTCTGGCCCAGGAGGCGCCCAGCGGCCCGGAAAGCCTGATCGAGGTGGTCCTCCGGGCCGATCTCGAGCGCGATGCCCTGCTGCGCGAAGCCGAAACCGCCGTCGAGCCGGATCGCATCGCCGAGATCCAGACCCGGCTGGTCGATATCGACGCGCATTCGGCGCCGGCGCGGGCCGCCGCCATCCTCAGCGGCCTCGGCTTCTCGGCCGCCGACCAGGCGCGGGCCTGCGCGGAATTCTCCGGCGGCTGGCGCATGCGCGTGGCACTCGCCGCCACCTTGTTCGCCGCCCCCGACCTGCTGCTGCTCGACGAGCCCACCAACTATCTCGACCTCGAAGGCACGCTGTGGCTCGAGGATCATCTGGCGCATTATCCGCGCACGGTGATCGTCATCAGCCACGACCGCGATCTGCTGGAGACGTCGGTCGATCAGATCCTGCACCTGGATCGCGGCAAGCTGACACTGTACCGCGGCGGCTATTCCTCGTTCGAGGAGCAGCGCGCCACGCGCGAGATGCTCGACGCCAAGGCGGTCAAGCGCCAGGAGGCTGAGCGCGCGCGGCTGCAGTCCTTCGTCGACCGCTTCAAGGCCAAGGCCTCAAAGGCGCGGCAGGCGCAGTCGCGGGTCAAGATGCTGGAACGGATGAAGCCGATCACAGCGCTCGTGACCCAGGATGTGCACGAGATCAGCTTTCCCGCACCGGAGAAATTGCTGTCGCCGCCGATTATCGCGGTCGACAACGCCTCGGTCGGCTATGACCCTGCCCAGCCCGTGCTGAACCGGGTGACCTTGCGCATCGACAATGACGATCGTGTCGCGCTGCTGGGCGCCAACGGCAATGGCAAATCGACGCTGGTCAAGCTGCTCGCCGGCCGGCTGGCACCGTTCTCCGGCAAGGTCACGCGCGCCGACAAGCTGTCGATCGCCTATTTCGCCCAGCACCAGCTCGATGAACTCGACGAGCAGGGATCACCCTACACCCACGTCCGGCAGCTGATGGGCGATGCGCCGGAATCGAAAGTGCGGGCCCGGGCCGGCGCCATCGGATTTTCCGGCAAGGCGGCCGACACGCTGGTGAAAAGCCTGTCCGGCGGCGAGAAGGCGCGGCTGCTGCTCGGGCTCGCCACCTTCTACGGTCCCAACATGATCATCCTGGACGAGCCGACCAACCATCTCGACATCGATAGCCGTGCGGCGCTGGCCGAAGCGATCAACGAGTTTCCGGGCGCCGTGATCATGGTCTCGCACGATCGCTATCTCATCGAGGCCTGCGCGGATCGTCTGTGGGTGGTCGCCGAGCGGACCGTAAAGACCTATGACGGCGATCTCGACGATTACCGGCGGATGATCTTGTCGTCGCGGAGCGGCGCGTCGGCGCGCGATGCCGAACGTCCGCAGACGAGCGAGCGAGCGGAGCGACCGCGTGGCGACAACAAGCGTGGCGGACTGAAACAGAAGATCGCGGCCGCCGAAGCCGAGATGGCCCGCATCACCGAGATCATCGCCAAGATCGACGGCGCGCTGGCGTTGCCGGACATCTTCACCCGCGACCCGAAGCAGGCCGCGCAATTGTCGAAGGCAAGGGCGAACGCCGCGGAGGCGCTGGCGCGCGCCGAAGAGCAGTGGTTGGAAGCGAGCACGCTGTACGACGAGACGACCGGCTGACGAACGTCCGGACGGCCGCTCCTCAAATCACCGGGACCGAACCTGGTTCGATCCGTTTAACTGTGACAGAAGCCGCTCGCGCAGCCGGCTCAGGTCGCCTTCTTCTTGCCCTTGGCGGGCTTCGCCATCTTCGGCGCCGGGCCCGGATCGGGCGCGCGCTCGATCGAGGTCAGACGGCCCGCGGTGAACGTGTAGACGCCGGCACGCGCACCGCGCAGCCAGGTCACGGTCGCAACGCGATCACCGCCATTACCGCCGATGTTGACACTGTCGGGTGCGCCGATGCCGCGCACCACGTCACATTCGGTATGGCCCAGTGCAACCGTGCCGCCTGCGGCGGGCGGCGCAGCGGCCGCATCGCTGCTCATCGCATTCGCACCGGCCGGCGCCATGCCGGGACAGGCGCCCTCGGCGCTGACGAGATCCTCCGCGGTGACGGGCTTTTCGGGCGTCAGCGGCGGCGCGTCGATCGAGATGCTCTTGATGAACAGGCGCTGCGGCCGGTTGAACCATTCGGCATCCTTGGAGAGAAAGTCAGCCGAGCCGGAGCATCCGGACACGACCGGTGCAAGCACAAGGAACGCCAGAAGGCGCGTCAGCTTTTGATTCTGGTCTCGCACGATGAACCTTGCTGAATTGCAACCAATGCTCGATTCAAAAGCACTAGCAGATCTTGTAACCGGGTGCGCCCTGGCCCTTGAAGCGATGTTCTGCCCGCATCGGCGGGAGCAACACTTCAGATGCGCGAGGCACAGTCGTTGTTCGAACGGATCGTCCCACCATCACTTTGCGGCACGTTCGTGGCTTTGCCAACGCGCCGCCAGTTCATTGGCAGATTATCATTAATCGCGGCACGCCGCCATGGCGAGCGCGCGACCGGCAGGCCATCATTGCCGACGCTGCCACCGCCCGCGCTCATCGGCCTGCCAATAGGTGACCTCGAATCCCCGCGTTTTGCAATCGGTCCAGGCCGCTCTCGCAGCTGCGAGCGCTTCGTCATCGTCGCCGTTGAAGACGAGCACCATGCGCTCATAAGTGTGCGCGTCTGACGGCAGCGGCGCGTTGTCGACCAGGAATCGCACATTCGCCTGGTTGGGATTGCTCTCCTCCACCGCCAACACGATCGGCTGGTCGGCCACATCAGCAACCCGCCATGTGGCGTGCGGCAGAAACGAATCGTCACGATAGGTCCACAGATGCGCATCAAGCGCATCTGCACGTTCTTCTGAGGTCGATTGCACCACAACCCGCCAGCCGCGCTCGAGCGATTTCTCCAGCAGCGGCGGCAACACGCCTTCCAGGGTCATGTTCTGCAAATGATAGAACAGGACTTCCGTCATCCGAACAGCGGTCCCTCAACTCCTGGCTTCGTAGCAATCCCACACCAGCCGGTCGAGCAGGCGCACGCCGTAGCCGGAGCCCCAGCTCTGATTGACCTCCGATTTCGGCGCGCCCATCGCGGTGCCGGCGATGTCGAGATGCGCCCATGGCGTATCGTTGACAAAGCGCTGCAGGAATTGCGCGGCCGTGATCGAGCCGCCGTGGCGCCCGCCGGTGTTCTTCATGTCGGCGAATTGCGAATCGATCAGCTTGTCGTATTCGGGGCCGAGCGGCATGCGCCAAACCTTCTCGCCGGTCTCCTGCCCCGCCTTCAACAGCTTCTCGGCAAGATCGTCATTGTTGGCGAACAGGCCCGCATGCTCGGTGCCGAGCGCAACCATGATCGCCCCGGTCAAGGTGGCGAGATCGATCATGAATTTCGGCTTGAACTTGGTCGCGACGTACCAGAGCACGTCGGCGAGCACGAGCCGGCCTTCCGCGTCGGTGTTGATGATCTCGATCGTCTGCCCGGACATCGAGGTAACGATGTCACCCGGGCGCTGGGCATTGCCGTCCGGCATGTTCTCGACCAGGCCGATCGCGCCGATCACATTGGCCTTGGCCTTGCGCGCGGCCAGCGCATGCATCAGACCGACGACGCAGGCCGCACCGCCCATGTCGCCCTTCATATCCTCCATCGAGCCGGCCGGCTTGATCGAGATGCCACCGGTGTCGAAGCAGACGCCTTTGCCGATGAAGGCGACCGGCTGATCACCCTTCTTGCCGCCATTATAGCGCATGACGACGGTGCGACTCGGCCGCGCCGAGCCCTGCCCGACCCCGAGCAGCGCCCCCATTCCGAGCTTCTTCATGGCCGGCACATCGAGAATCTCGACGGTCACGCCGAGCTTGCGCAGCGCGCTGGCGCGCTTGGCGAACTCTTCCGGATAGAGCACGTTCGGCGGCTCGTTGACGAGATCGCGCGCCAGAATCACGCCGTCGGTGACGTGCGACCGTGGCGCGAAGGCCTTCTTGGCCGCGGCCACGTCCGCGACGGCCAGCGAGATCGCGGCGCTGACGGCCGCCTCCTCGTCCTTCTTCTTGGTCTTGTAGCGGTCGAATCGATAGGCTCGCAGCCTGATCCCGGCCGCCAGCGAGCTCGCCTGGTCCGGCGTCATCGGCCCGGAGGGCAGCTCGGCCATCACCATCACGGGTTCAGTCCCGGCGTTCAGTTTCCCGGCTAACGTCCCGCCATATTTCAGGAAATCCTTTTCCTTGTGATCCCCGCTTTTGCCTGTGCCGATCACGAGCAAGCGCTGAATCTTGATTCCCTGGGGGGCGAGAAGGTCGAGCACCGCGCCGTCCTTGCCCTTGAAGCGCGCCGCAGCGGCCGCCCGCTGGATGAGCTCGGCGGCGCCGCCCAGCGCCTTGTCGGTCGCGGCACCAAGCCGCAGGGACTCATCGCAGAACGCGACCAGGATACCGCGTGGCGCAGTCGACAGCGGAACGAAGCCGACCTTGACGGTGTCGGACATCAAGCAAACCTCCAAATTTCGTCGTGAGGGCCGCCGCGACCGTCCCAAAATCCCAGCGGACAGACGAGGATGGCGGCAGTTCGGAACCCAACTTGGCAACAGTATGGCCTGCCGCGGCCAGAGCTGCCAAGCCTCCCGTGTCGAGGCGGTCACAATAATGAAATTTTAGCCGTATTTTAGCGACGCCACGCCACAGCCATTTTGTCGACGGATCAAAGGGATGGTAAGGATGTTCACTGACCTTGGAACGTGACGGCGCAAGCAGCCTCGGGGACCCGTTTCAAGGGTGGCCGCAGCGCTCGTTCCGGGACTGCAGATTGGGGATCGAGCGCACACGATGGGATCCATCGACAGGTACATCTTTCGCACGACGCTCGCGTCGTTTGCGGTGGTCCTGGTGAGTCTCACCGGGGTGATCTGGATCACCCAGGCGCTGCGCGGCATCGACCTGATGACGAGCCAGGGGCAGACCATCCTGACCTTTCTCGGCATTACCGGCCTGGTGATTCCCTCGCTGCTCGGCGTGATCGCGCCGATTGCGCTGATGATCGCGGTCTCTCACACCCTCAACAAGCTCGCGACCGATTCGGAAATCATCGTGATGAACGCCGCCGGCATGTCGCCGATCCGGCTGTTTGTGCCCTTCGCCTACGCCACCTGCGTCGTCGCGATCCTGGTCACCTTCATTGCCGCGTTCTTCGCGCCCGACGGGCTGCGCCGGATCAAGCAATGGGACGCCGAGATCACCGCCGACGTGCTCGCCAACATCCTGCAGCCCGGCCGGTTCGCCCAGCTCGACCAGAACCTCACGATCCGGATTCGCGAACGCCAGCCCGGCGGCGAATTGCAGGGCATTCTGATCGACGACCGCCGCGATCCGAAGGAGCGAATCACGATCATCGCCGAGAAGGGCACGGTGGTGAAGAACCCCGACGGCTCGTTCCTGGTGCTGGAGGACGGCAATCTCGAGCGCTTCGAAGTCGGCAAGCGCGAGCCGGCAATGGTGGCGTTCGCCCGCTACGCCTTCGACATGTCGAAATTCTCGAATCAGGGCCGCGATGTCACGCTCGGCATCCGCGAGCGCTATCTGTGGGAGCTGATGGCGCCGGCGGAGGACGATCCGATCTACAAGCAGATCCCCGGACAATTCCGGCAGGAGCTGCATGACCGCTTCCTCGCCCCGATCTACCCCTTCGCCTTCGCCGCTTTGACCTTTGCGTTTCTCGGCGCGCCGCGCACGACGCGTCAGAGCCGCAACTTCTCGTTCGGCAGTGCGATTCTCGCGGTGTTCGGCGTGCGCATGGCCGGCTTCGCCTGCTCCGTCATGACGGTGAAGACGCCGGTCGCCGCCCTGGTGCAGTACCTGATGCTGTTCGGCGTGCTCGGCTTGAGCATCTGGATCATCGTCGGCGGCGTGGTGGTCGAGCCGCCGGCGCGGCTGATGGAGGCGATCAACCGCTCGAATGCGCGGATCGCTCGGCTGTTCAGAAGGCCGGCCGCCGCATGAGCATGGTCACCAACACGCTGGGGCGCTATTTCGCCGGCCGCTTCCTGGTTTCGGCGGTCGGCGTGTTCGCGAGCATTTTCGTGCTGCTCGTCCTGGTCGATTACATCGAGATGGTCCGCAAGACCTCGGGGCTGGCCTCCGCCTCGGCGCTGATGGTCGCCGAGACCTCGCTGTTTCGCGTGCCGCAACTGCTCGAGAAGATGATGCCGTTCTGCGTCCTGATCGGCGCCATGACCTGCTACCTCGCGCTGTCGCGTCGCCTCGAGCTCGTGGTGGCGCGCGCCGCCGGCGTCTCGGCCTGGCAGTTCATCGCGCCGGCGCTGGCCAGCGCCATCGTGCTCGGCCTGATGGCGACGACGCTCTACAATCCGATGTCGGCCAATCTGCGTGAATTGTCGAAACGCATGGAAGCGGAGCTGTTCGGCGCCGCCCCGGGCGGCGGCGTGCAGGATGCGTCCGGCTTCTGGCTGAACCAGATCAACCCGGACGGCTCGGTCATCATCAACGCCGCACGCAGTGAGCAGCAGGGTGTTCGGCTGACCGGCCTGACGCTGTTCCGTTTTGATACGGAGAAACATTTCAAGGACCGAATCGAAGCGCGCGAGGCCACCCTCGAAGACGGCCAGTGGGTGTTCAAATCGGTGCGCCGATTCTCCCTCGATGCGCCGCCGGTGGACGAGCCGACCTTCATTCTGCCCACCAGCCTGACACCGGCACAGGTCCGCAACAGCTTCTCGACCCCCGAAACTGTGTCGTTTTGGCAACTGCCGAGCTACATCCGTTCGTCAGAGAGCTCAGGCTTCGCGACCGCGGGCTACCGATTGCAGTATCATAAGCTGATCGCGCAGCCATTCCTGCTGGCTGCGATGGTCATGCTGGCCGCGTCCGTGTCGCTCCGCTTCTTCCGAATGGGTGGCGTACAAAAAATGGTTTTGAGTGGCGTGGGCGCCGGCTTTCTGCTCTACGTTTTGTCGAAAGTAACGGAAGATTTGAGCAAGGCTGCGTTGATGGATCCGATCGTTGCCGCGTGGCTGCCGGTGTTCGTCGGCGGCCTGACCGGCTTTATGGCCTTGCTCTACCAGGAGGACGGCTAGTGTCGTTCGTTGCCGTCCGTCAGACAGCGCTTGCCGTGCTCCGGCAGCATGCGATTGCATGCGGTCGATTTGCGCGCGTGAGTGGCATCGTGTCTGCCGAATCCATGTCTCGGAAGTTCTGGTCTCCCGGCTCCAAGCCGCGCAGCTTCACGTCTGGCCAATTCACGTCTGCCGTTCTCGGGGGCGTGTTCGCGCTGGCGTTCGGTGCCGTGCTGACGGCGACCATCGGTCTGGTTGCACCTGCGCCCGCCGCCGCGCAAAGCTTCACCTATAATCCGCGCCCGCCGAAGGCGCCGCCGCCGCGCGTCGCCAACGACAACCAGATGCTGGTGCAGGCGACCGAGGTCGATTACGACTACAACAACTCGCGCGTGTCAGCGGTCGGCAACGTCCAGCTGTTCTATAACGGCACCTCGGTCGAGGCCGACCGGGTGATCTACGACCAGAAGACCAAGCGCCTGCATGCGGAAGGCAACATCCGCATGACCGACGCCGACGGCAAGATCACCTACGCCAACAGCCTCGATCTGTCCGACGATTACCGCGACGGCTTCGTCGATTCGCTGCGCGTCGAGACCGAGGACCAGACGCGGATGGCGGCGACCCGCGCCGACCGCTCCAAGGGCAATTACACCGTCTTCGAGAACGGCGTGTACACCGCCTGCGCGCCCTGTAAGGACGATCCGAAGAAGCCGCCGCTGTGGCAGGTCAAGGGTGCGCGCATCATCCATGACCAGACCGAGAAGATGCTGTATTTCGAGAACGCCCAGCTCGAATTCTTCGGCGTTCCGCTCGCCTATATCCCCTACTTCTCGACGCCCGATCCGACGGTGAAGCGCAAGAGCGGCTTCCTGATGCCGGGCATCACCCAGACCGGCGGTTACGGCTTCGGCGTCGACATCCCCTATTATTGGGCGATCGCGCCAGACTACGACGCAACCTTCACGCCGCGCATCACCTCCAAGCAGGGCGTGCTGCTGCAGACCGAATTCCGCCAGCGCTTCAGCAATGGCGGTTACCAGGTGCGCCTCTACGGCATCGATCAGCTCGACCGCAACGCCTTCGCCGGCCAGCCGGGCGACCGGCAGTTCCGCGGCGGCATCGACACCAAGGGCCAGTTCGCGATCAACGACAAATGGGTGTTCGGCTGGGACGGCATCCTGCTGTCCGACTACATGTTCCTGTCGGACTACCGGCTGGCGCAGTACCGCGACCCGTTCAACTCGTTCATGAGCCTGCCGACAGAGGCGATCTCGCAGCTGTATTTGACCGGCGTCGGCAGCCGCAGCTTCTTCGACGTCCGGGCGATCCATTATCTGAGCTTCTCGGGCAACCAGCAGACAGTGCCGGTGGTCTATCCGGTGCTGGATTACTCGAACGTGCTGAACTACCCGGTGTTTGGCGGCGAGTTCAGCTACAAGACCAACTTCGTGAATCTGAGCCGTGAACAGGCGGTGTTCGATCCGATCACCAGCACGGCCAACACGGCCGGCCTGTGCACGACGACGTCGGCCGATCCGCGCGCGCGGCTGCCCACCCAGTGCCTGCTGCGCGCGACACCCGGCACCTATACCCGTCTCACCGCACAGGCGGAGTGGCGGCGGTCCTATACCGACCCGTTCGGCCAGATCTGGACGCCGTTCGCGATCCTGCGCGCGGACGCGATCAACGCCAACGTCACCGCGCAGCCAGGCGTCGGCAACTTCGTTCAGACGGGCGACACCCAGGCGCTGCGGCTGATGCCGACAGTCGGCCTAGAATACCGCTACCCGTTCATCAATGTGCAGCCGTGGGGAACCACGACGATCGAACCGATCGCGCAGGTGATCATCCGGCCGAACGAGACCTATGCCGGCCGGCTGCCGAACGAGGACGCCCAGAGCATGGTGTTCGACGCCAGCAACCTGTTCAGCGTCGACAAGTTCTCCGGCTATGACCGCGTCGAGGGCGGCGGCCGCGCCAATGTCGGCGTGCAGGCCACCACCCAGTTCGACCGCGGCGGCACGATCAACGTGCTGTTCGGCCAGTCCTACCACCTGTTCGGTCTGAACTCGTTCGCGGTGCAGGACGCCAACAATACCGCCATCGGGTCCGGCCTGGACAAGACCGTCTCGGATTACGTGGCGCGGGTCGATTACTCGCCGAACCGGACCTATACGTTCAGCATGCGCAGCCGGTTCGACCAGCAGACCCTGAACATCCAGCGCTTCGAGGCCGAGGCGAAGGCGAACTTCGATCGCTGGTCGGTGGCCCTGACCTACGGCAATTATGCCGCGGATCCGGCGCTCGGCTATCTCGCCCGGCGTGAGGGCATCCTCGGCAGCGGCTCGGTCAAGGTGGCGCCCAACTGGATCGTATCCGGTGCGGCGCGCTGGGATCTGGCCGCCAACAAGATCAACCAGTATGTGATCGGCGCCGGCTATGTGGACGATTGTTTCGTGCTGGCCGCGAACTATGTAACGTCCTATAATTATACGGCAGGTACCACCCCACCCGTTCTGAGCCATGCCTATATGCTCCAGATCGGGCTTCGGACGCTCGCGAACTCCTCGTCGACGGGAAGTGCGGCTGGTGGCCTTCAGTAGCGCGCGCCGGTCTCCGACCGGTGCTCCTCTGGTCCGAGAGGTCCCGTGGTCCGAGAGGTCCCGACAGAGAGCCGTCGCGCCGCTTCTGGTTGGACTCATTGCGAACAGCGAAGCTTGGTCATGACGATCGCGTTCTCTTCCCGCCTTCGGGCCCTGGCCATCTGCAGTCTTGCGGTGCTGGCATCGGGTGCCGGGCTGATCCCCGCTCAGGCCCAGAGCATCGTCGTGATGGTGAATGGTGATCCCATCACCGATTACGACATTGAGCAGCGGATGAAGCTCAACTTCCTCAGCACGCGAAAGCAGCAGAGCCGGCAGGAGGTCATCAACGAGCTGATCGACGACAAGGTGAAGATCAAGGAAGGCAAGAAGTTCGGGGTCGAACCGACGGCCTCCGACGTCGACCAGTCGTTCGCCGGCATGGGCTCGCGCATGCGGCTCAATGCCGAACAGCTGACGAAATCGCTGGAGAGCCAGGGCGTGCGCCCTGAGACGCTCAAGGCGCGCATCAAGGCCGAGATCGTCTGGACCAGCCTGGTCCGCGGCCGCTACAAGGAACGCCTGCTGGTGTCCGACAAGGACGTTGCCGCGGCGGTTGCTGCGGCCGGCGGCGATTCCGACCAGCAGGGCCAGGCCTTCGAATACAAGATGCAGCCGATCGTGCTGATCGTTTCAAACTCGTCGAACCAAGCGGTGATGGAAGCGCGGCACAAGGAGGCGGAAGCCCTGCGCGCGCGGGTGCAGACCTGCGCCGACGCCAACAATGTCTTCAAGACCACCGCGAACGCCGTGATCAAGGAAATCGTCGTCAAGACGTCCGCCGACATTCCGCCGAACCTCCGCAAATTGCTCGACGACACCCCGATCGGACATCTCACGCCGCCCGAAGCGACCAAGCAGGGAATCCAGATGGTCGCGCTGTGCGCCCGCACCCCGACGACGGTCGACACGCCGAAAAAGCGTCAGATCCGCGAGGAGATGTACACCAAGAAATACGAGGCGACGTCCAAGGCCTATCTGCAGGAAGTCCGCAAGGCGGCGATGATCGAATATCGCTGATGAGCAAGCCCCTCGCGCTCACATTGGGCGAACCTGCAGGCATCGGCCCCGACATCACCTTGCAGGCGTGGCTGCGTCGCACCGAGCTTGGACTTCCGGCGTTCTATCTGCTCGGGGATCCCGGCTTCATCAGCCAGCGAGCGGCGCTGCTGGGCCTCGATGTTCCGGTGACGGAGACACATCCCGGACAGGCCGTCGAGATATTCTCCAAGGCGCTGCCGGTCGTGCCCACCGGGCATCGCGTCACCGCACAACCCGGCCGTCCCGACGTCACGAGCGCAGAAGCCACGATCGGCTCGATCCGCCAGGCTGTCCTCGACGTCAAGGCCGGACGGGCGAGCGCCGTCGTGACCAATCCGATCGCCAAGGCCATCCTCTACCGCGCCGGTTTTACGCACCCCGGGCACACCGAGTATCTCGCCGAGCTCGCCGCCGATGGCGGGGTGGTCCCGCAGCCCGTCATGATGCTGTGGTCGCCGACGCTCGCCGTCGTGCCGGTGACGATCCATGTGGCGCTGCGCGAGGCGATCGAGCAGCTGACGAGCCCGCTGATCACCTCCACGACCCGGATCGTCGCGGCGAGCCTGCGGCGCTATTTCGGCCTGTCGCGGCCGCGCATCGCCTTGTCGGGCCTCAATCCTCACGCCGGCGAGGACGGCACGATGGGCACGGAGGAGGACACGATCATCGCGCCGGCGATCGCGACCCTGCGCAATGCCGGCCTCGACGTGCAAGGACCGCTGCCGGCCGATACGATGTTCCATGACGCCGCGCGCAAGACCTATGATTGCGCCATCTGCATGTATCACGATCAGGCGCTGATCCCGATCAAGACGCTGGCCTTCGACGAGGGCGTCAATGTGACGCTCGGCCTGCCCTTCATCCGCACCTCGCCGGACCACGGCACGGCCTTCGGCATCGCCGGCAAGGGCACGGCCAATCCGGCCAGCCTGATCGCTGCCCTCCGGCTTGCCGCGCGCATGGCCAGCCAAGCGGCATGAGCGCGATCGACGACCTGCCGCCCCTGCGCGAGGTCATTCGCGAGCATCAGCTGTCGGCGCGCAAGGCACTCGGCCAGAACTTCCTGCTCGATCTCAATCTCACCGCGCGAATTGCCCGGGCCGCCGGCCCGCTGGAGGACGCCACTGTGGTCGAGATCGGTCCGGGCCCGGGCGGCCTGACGCGGGCGCTGCTCGCGCTCGGCGCCCGCCACGTCATCGCCGTCGAGCACGATGAGCGCGCGATCCCGGCGCTGCAGGCGATCGCGGAGCGTTATCCGGGACGGCTCGAGATCGTCTGCACCGATGCCCGCACCTTCGACGTCCGGCCCTATCTCGGCAGCACCAAGGCCAAGATCGTCGCCAACCTGCCCTACAACATCGCGACGCATCTGCTGATCGGCTGGCTCTCGGCCGAACCATGGCCGCCCTGGTACGACATGATGGTGCTGATGTTCCAGCGCGAGGTCGCCGAGCGGATCGTCGCGCGCGAGAACGAGGAAGCCTATGGCCGGCTCGGCGTGCTCGCCAATTGGCGCTGCGAGACCAAGATCCTGTTCGACATCTCGCCCTCGGCCTTCGTGCCGCCGCCGAAGGTGACCTCATCGGTGGTGCGGCTGGTGCCGCGCACGGCCCCGGAGCCGTGCGACCGCCGCGCGCTCGAGCAGGTCGCCGCCGCCGCGTTCGGCCAGCGCCGCAAGATGCTGCGCCAGAGCCTGAAGTCGCTGCCGACGGATCCCGCGCGGCTGGCCGCAGCGGCCGGCGTCGATCCGACGCGCCGCGCCGAGACCATTCCGGTGTCGGGCTTTGTTGCCATGGCGCGCGAATTGACCAATAGTCGCGACGATAACAAGACCTAACAACAAGCATTTCAGGGAGATTTCTCATGGCGTTGATGCGTCGTCAGTCGCTCGTCAAATTCGATGCACCGCTGTGCGAGACGATCGTCGAGACACCGAAGCCGCAGGGCCGGGAAGTTCTCGTGCGCATCGAACGCTGCGGCCTGTGCCATTCCGACCTGCACATCCAGGATGGCTATGCCGACCTCGGCGGCGGCAAGCGCCTCGACACGACCCGCGGCATGACCCTGCCCTTCACGCTCGGACATGAGATCGCCGGCGTCGTCGACGAGGTCGGACCCGACGTGCCGAAGGACCTGATCGGCGCCCGGCGCGCCGTGTTTCCATGGATCGGCTGCGGCCAGTGCCGCGACTGCGCCAATGGCGACGAGAATTTGTGCGCCAAGCAGCGTTTCCTCGGAGTCTCGATCGACGGTGGCTTCGCCACCCACGTGCTGGTGCCCGACGCGAAGTACCTGCTCGAATATGATCCGCTGCCGGTCAATCAGGCGGCGACCCTGATGTGCTCCGGTGTCACAGCCTATGGCGCGCTCAAGCGTCTCGTCGACCGGCCGCGGCAGCGCAATTTGCTGCTGATCGGACTCGGCGGCGTCGGCATGATGGGACTGTCGTTCGCGCAGGCGATGTTCAAGCAGCCGATCTCGGTCGCCGATCTCTCGGCTGCCGCGCGCGACACCGCGCTGAAGAACGGGGCGGCCACGGCCTATGATCCGGCCGAGCCGGATGTGATCAAGCGCATCCTCAAGGAGACCGAGGGCGGCTTCGACGAGGTCGTCGACTTCGCCGGCAATGAGAAGTCGATGGCGTTTGCCGTGTCGGTCGTGGCTCGCGGCGGCAAGATCGTCGTGTCCGGCCTGATGGGCGGCCAGTTCACCTTGCCGATGGTGCAGTGGGTGTACAAGCGCATGACCATCGAGGGCTTCATGGTCGGTACGCTCGCCGAAGGTCATGAGCTGATGGCCCTGGCCCGCGCCGGCAAGATCAAGCCGCCGCCGATGCGCGAGGCGCCGATGGCCGACGTGCAGAAGTGGATCGATGAGCTCCGTGCCGGCCATGTCGTCGGACGCGTGGTGCTGACCAACTGATGAGTCCATCCATCGCATTGTAGATGCCGTGTGCACGCGGCTCCGAGCCGCGCGCGAAACAGCATCGGCAACGACAAGCGCCGTCGGCTCGCGGTCGGAGCCGCGCGGCCGAACGCGAGCGCGCCGTCGTAGCGGAACGCAGCGGAGGCGTCGCGCGCGCTGATCCGGCAGCAGCCTCAGCGGTGTCTGGGTGGGGTTACGTGCGACATCGATCGACGCGGCTCATTTGTCCACAAATGGTGGCCGCGCGGTGGAGCCAAGCACGCAGCCTGCTCCCATGTGATCCAGCAGCGGAGCCTACATGGCGATCTGCTTGTGGAAAAAATGCCTCAGTCCACAATGAAAACGGCCAGTCAGAATTAATCCGGAATTGGGGCTCATTGCGACCTAACTTCTTTCCGAGAACGCGCCGTTGCGTCGCGTATCCGGAGTCACCAATGGCAAGCCGAACGGCAGGAGTTGCATTCGCCATTGCAGCCGGAATCGTCGTGATTGCCGTGTCGCCGCGCGTATCCATCGCTGCGGATGACTGCCTCACTGAGCCGACCGGCGAGAAGTCCGACGCGCAACGCTGGTACTATCGCTTCGATCGCGGCACCAATCGGCGCTGCTGGTATCTGAAGGACGCCAACGGGAACACCCGTGACATCGCGGCCCCACCGCGGACACCGCAGCAGCCGGCTCCCTGGGACTTTGCCCAGCCTGCGCCGCCCAAGCTGACCGCAAAACGAACCGATGGCCCAGCGCCTCGCGCCAACGCCGAAGCCCTGGCTGAAGCGCCTCAGCCGCGTGTCCGCACGGACCTTGCCATCCGTGGCACGCCGAAGCCGCAGAATGTCGCGATCACGCCGACCACATTGACGGCCTCCGACGCCAACCTGCCGCGCAGTCTCGACGCCTCGCCATGGCCGTCATCGCCGCCGCCGCAGACCGAGCCGGCGATATCCGATTCACAGCCGGCAGCGGCGATCGCCGCGGACGATAACGTTGAACTGGACTCCAATGCAGCGCCGCCGGCTGAAGGGCCGGTGACGGCGACGTCGAAGTCCACCAAGCCGGAAGCGCCCATCCACGTGCTGATGCTGGTGGTGTTCGGCGCCCTCGCGATCTCCGGCCTGCTGGCCAGCGCCCTCTACCGTCTCAGCCGGATGGGACGGAAGCGGCGCCGCGGCGCGGAATGGCAAATGGCGGCACGGACCCGGCGCTCGCGCGCGAAGCCGCGGACAAAAGCAAAAGCGCCAGCCTTCGGTCAGCGCAGCGCTCGCAACGGATCTGGCGCGGGCGACGGCTTTCGGACCCAGGAGACGGCATCGGCGCTCGACCTCGCCAGCGCGCGGCTGTCCGCCGCGACACAGGATCAGGCCGGCGCGAGGCCCCGAGCCGCGGCGCCCGCCCCCTATCAGGATCATTCGAACGACGTTCCCAGCCGACACGATTGGGATCAGGCAGCCGAGTTGCCGAAGCTGCAACCAGCCGAGGCTGTCTGGCAGGCCGCCGATGATCTCGCGGCCCGTGCCGCGGGGCGCCACTCCGCAATGATGGCGCAGGCCGTCCTCTCACAAGGCGTCCAGACCCAGGGATCGATGGCGCAGGGATCGATGACATCGGCCGACATGCCGATCCCCTCAGCCCAGATCGCCCCTGCGGTCCCGCCAACAACAGCGCCCGCGTTTGCGGCCCCGCCAGCGGCCGCTGCCAAGGCCAGCGTGTCTTCGGCCGAGATGGCCCCCCAGGGCTGGTCCGCCCAGACCCGCCCCGCTGCGACCTGGCCGGGCGCGCAAGCGCCTGATGCGCAGATCGCGGCCCCCGCTTCTGCGGCACCGTCCCAGATGGGCGCGCCGGCTGCGCCGGCGCCCCCGCCCGCCCCGGTGGATGTCGCTGAGATCGTATCGGCGCTGCGCAAGGCCCGCACCGGCAATGCCGCGTCGCAGACGCCAGGCGCCGCACCGGTGGATGCGGCGAAGGTGATTGCCGCCCTTCTGGTGTCCCGCGCGGCCAAGCGACGCGCATCGCAACCGTCCACGCCCGAAATGGCGGACGCCTTACCCGCCGCCGACATCGGCGCATCGCAGGCCGCGCCGCCAGCGCCGTCCGTGGTCGATCGCCTCCGCAACGGACACGCCGCAGCGCCCCCGAGGCCTGCGATGTCCACCGACGCGGTCGCCGCCAGTGCAGCTTCATCCGCGGATCCGGCGGCTGCGCTGATCGAGACGCTCCGCGCCCATGCGGCGCGGCAGACACCCCAGCAGCCGCAGGACGCCTCGACCTTCGGGCCGGAGCCCGCGGCGCCTCACAGCGACGACGCTGACCTCGACGATCCCGCCGCGGCCTTGATCAACCTCCTGGAGTCCCGCTTCGCGTTGGCGCAAGACGAACTGGAAGCAGATGGCTCCGACGCGCGCGACGAGGCGTTCGCACCACAGACGCAGCAGCAGATCGCCACCGAGCAGGACGATCCGGCGGCGCAGCTGTTGAGTATGTTGGAATCACGGCCTTCGCTGCCGCCGGCCCCTGCCGTCCGCGAGCCGTCACGACGCCAACCGCCGCAACGTGCGCTGTTCGTCCCGCCTCCGGTCGAGGATGCGGCGACACCGCCGCTCGACTTCATTCCGCGCCCTCAGGCGTTGCGGCCGCGGCCGCGCAACATCCAGCAGGATGAGTCGCTCGACGGTATTCAGGACATCCTGGCGCGGCTCGGACGCCGAGCCTGAGCCCACGCGTCAGCCTTCAAGCTGGCCCTGCAGCTCACGCACGAAGGTCGTCAATCCGGTCCGACGCTCGCGCTTGAGCCGCTCGGCCTTCAGGATCGACTGCACTTCGGCAAAGGCGTCGTCGACATTGCGGTTGATGACGATGTAGTCGTACTCGGCCCAGTGGCTCATCTCGTGGCTGGCCCGGCTCATGCGCCCGCGAATGACCTCGTCGGAATCCTGCGCGCGCGTATGCAGCCGCTTCTCGAGATCGGCAGCGGATGGCGGCAGGATGAACACGCTGACGACATCCTGTCGCGCTTTCTCGCGCAGCTGTTGCGTGCCCTGCCAATCGATGTCGAACAGAACATCCTGGCCGGCCGAAAGAGCCGCTTCGACCGGCGCGCGCGGCGTGCCGTAGCGGTTGTCGAACACGGTCGCCCATTCGAGCAGCTCGTTGCGCTTGACCATCTCCTCGAAGCGCGCACGGTCGACGAAGTGATAGTCACGTCCATCGACCTCACCAGGGCGCATCGGACGTGTCGTCGCCGACACCGACATCTGCAGGCCCGGCATGCGCTCGATCAGCAACCGCGACAGCGTCGTCTTGCCCGCCCCAGAAGGTGACGACAGCACGAACATCAGACCGCGCCGTTCCACCCCGTCGAAGCTTCCGTCGTGAGCCGCCATGGATCACTCCAGATTCTGAACCTGTTCGCGAAACTGCTCGACCACGGTCTTCAGCTCGAGTCCCGTGTTGGTCAGCTCGATGTCGTTCGACTTCGAACAGCAGGTGTTGACCTCGCGGTGGAATTCCTGCGCGAGGAAATCGAGCCGGCGCCCGACCGGCCCGCCCTTGCCGAGCATCTCGCGGGCCTGCGCGACATGCGAGGCGATACGATCGAGCTCCTCGCGGACGTCGGCCTTGGCCGCGATCAGTAGCGCCTCTTGCGCCAGGCGGTCCGGATCGAAACGATCGGAGGTTTCGAGCAAGGCCGCGACCTGCTCCGCGAGCCGCGCCTTGATCGCTTCCGGCTTGCGTCCGGGCGAGGCTTCCGCCCTGCCCGCCAGCGCCTCGATCTCGTCGACACGCTGATTGAGAATCTGGCCGAGCGATTCTCCCTCGCGGCGGCGCATTTCCACCAGATGCTTCAGCGCCGTCTCGAAAGCGGCGATGGCAGCTTCCTTGGCGGCCTTGTCCTCGGCCTCATCGCTCTCCGGCTCGGCCACCTCGATCACACCCTTGATGGACAGCAGCCCGTCGATGCTTGGGGCGACCGCGTCGATCCGCCCCGACAGCGAGCTCGCCACCTTGACCACGGCCGCCAGAACGTCCTCGTTGATGCGAACCGTCGCGCCAGTCTCGGTGCGCTTGACGGTCAGGTTTGCGTAGACAGTGCCGCGGGACAGCACTTCGGTTGCGCGCTTCTTGGCGAAAGCCTCGACCTCGTCCCAGCCCTGCGGCAGCCGCACCCGGACGTCCAGTCCCTTGGCGTTGACGGACTTCAATTCCCACTCGAACGAGTAGGGACCGCTTGCCCCGTGGCTACGGGCAAAGCCGGTCATGCTCGACAGCGCCATTTCGTCAATATCTCCGGCACATCAGGAACGGGCGATAGACTCGCCCCACCAAAAGTGCGCGAACCTTACGGCCTTTTGGCCAAATGTTAAGCCCGGTTCTGCGCGGCCGAGGCGCGTGGACAATTATTGCTGAACGACCGGCGGGCTCGATTGCGCCGCGCCCTGCCTGCCGCCCGCAGCAGGCGCCGGAGCGCCCGATGCGCGATTGGCCGGCGGCTTCTTGGCCCCCGTCGGCGCACGCGGTGCTGCTGCCGCGGCGGCCGGATCAACGGCGCCCGCTGCGGTGGCCGCCGGCGCCTCCTCAGGCTCGACCGTGTCGTTCTGGGTCTGCCGCTCCATCGCCCGCAGCTTGGCGACGTTCTTCTGATGCAGATCGTAGGTCTCGGTGAAGGCGTGACCACCGGTGCCGTCGGCCACGAAATAGAGGTCACGTGTCCGCGCCGGGTTGGCCGTGGCTTCCAGGGACGCCCGGCCCGGGTTTGAGATCGGCCCCGGGGGCAGCCCCTCGATCACATAGGTGTTGTACGGCGAAGGCTGTGTGATTTCGCTGCGCTTGATCGGCCGTCCCAGCGTCCCCTTGCCTCCGACGAGACCGTAGATGATCGTGGGATCCGACTGCAGCTTGATCTTCTGCTTCAAGCGATTGACGAAAACTGCGGCGACCCGGCTGCGTTCGTCCGGCTTGCCGGTTTCCTTCTCGACGATCGAAGCGAGCGTCACCAGCTGTTCTGGCGTCCGCACGGGCAAATCAGGGCTGCGGCGCTCCCAGATCTCGGCCAGCACACGCTTCTGCGCTTGCTGCATGCGCTGAATGACCTGCTCGCGACTCGTGCCACGCGGGAATTTGTAGGTCTCAGGAAGGAGCGTTCCCTCGCGCGGAATTTCACGGACACTGCCGGTGAATATCTCGTTGTCAGAGAGGCGGGCCACGATCTGCTCGGAGGTCAGACCTTCGGGAATCGTGACCCCATGCTGCACGACCTTGCCCTCGACGATCACGCCGATCACGTCGCGCAGCGACGCATTCTTCTGGAACGCATACTCGCCGGGCTTGAGGTCGGAACTCGCCTTCAACGCATACACGCCACCGATGAAGATCCAGGGATTGACGTCGATCACGCCCTCGCGGGCCAGCACGTCCGCGATGTCGCGCTTGCCCGCGCGCTGAGGAATGTTGACGATCTTGTCGTCCTGCAACGGTCCCGGAGCCTCCAGGATCTGCCGTCCGTAGTAATACGCAGCCCCCGCTCCGATCATGGCCAGAAGCAGCAGGGTGATGATCGCATTGCCGACGACGACGAACGGATTGCGGGCCCGATCGGACCGACGCGGCGGCGGCGGCACCCGCTCGGGCTCGAGCGCTGCGCGCGGACTACGGGGCGAGATGGGCGGCCGTTCACTCATCGATGCAACCTTCAGTGCTGTCGCTCTCGTCGCCGCCGTGCGCTCCCCACGCGGCGACGTCACGTCTACGCCCACCCTCACGCTTCATCATCGAATGCGGCGAAAAGGTGTTCTCGCCGGATCTCATGGCCATGGACGGCCGGTTCCGTGCCTCATCGAGCCTGCTCGTCCTGCGAGGACACGCGAACTCTTGGGTTCTAGTGTGGCTGTGGTCGGATATCCGCGTGACGAAACGACAAGCAGTCGCAGCGGTCATCCGTCCTTCCACACTAACCCACCACGCGTCGCAAGATCACCGAAGCATTGGTGCCACCGAACCCGAACGAGTTCGACAGCGCCACGTTGATCTCCCGCTTGCGAGCACTATGCGGCACGAGGTCGATCGCGGTCTCGACCGACGGGTTCTCCAGATTGATTGTCGGCGGCGCGACATTATCCCGAATCGCGAGAATGCTGAAGATCGCTTCGACGGCCCCCGCAGCGCCGAGCAGATGGCCGATCGACGATTTGGTCGAGGACATCGAGATCCTCGATGCTGCGTTGCCGAGCAGGCGCTCGACCGCACCGAGTTCGATCTCGTCACCGACCTGCGTCGAGGTGCCGTGCGCGTTGATGTAGTCGATATCCGCTGCCGTGATTCCGGCGCGCTTCATGGCCGCGCTCATGCTGCGGAAACCGCCGTCGCCATCAGGCGATGGCGAGGTGATGTGATACGCATCGCCCGATAGCCCGTAACCGCAAACCTCGGCGTAGATCCGGGCGCCGCGCGCCTTCGCGTGCTCATATTCCTCGAGCACCACGATGCCGGCGCCCTCGCCCATCACGAAGCCATCGCGATCCTTGTCGTAGGGACGCGAAGCCTTCTCCGGCGTCTCATTGAAGCCGGTGGACAGCGCCCGCGCCGCGCAGAAGCCGGCCATGCCAATTCGGCAGATCGGCGATTCCGTGCCGCCGGCCACCATGACGTCGGCATCGCCGAGCGCGATCAGACGGCTGGCGTCGCCGATGGCATGTGCGCCCGTCGAACACGCCGTGACCACCGAATGGTTGGGGCCCTTCAGCCCGTGCTCGATCGAGACATAGCCCGACGCGAGGTTGATCAGACGTCCGGGGATGAAGAAGGGCGACACCTTCCGCGGACCGCGCTCCTTCAGGAGAATCGCGGTGTCGGCGATGCCCGACAGGCCGCCGATGCCGGAGCCGATCAAGGTGCCGGTGGCACAGCGGTCCTCTTCCGTCGACGGGTGCCAATCGGCATCGTCGAGCGCCTGGCGCGCGGCGGCCATCGCGAAGATGATGAAATCGTCGACCTTGCGCTGGTCCTTCGGCTCCATCCACTGGTCGGCATTGAACGTGCCGTCGGTCCCATCACCACGCGGCACCTGGCAAGCCACCTTGGCCGGCAGATCGGAGACGTCGAACGTCTCGATCTTGCGCGCTCCG
The DNA here is from genome assembly GCF_013179005.1 of Bradyrhizobium denitrificans. Lineage (NCBI taxonomy): Bacteria > Pseudomonadati > Pseudomonadota > Alphaproteobacteria > Hyphomicrobiales > Nitrobacteraceae > Bradyrhizobium > Bradyrhizobium denitrificans. The sequence continues at coordinate 222,504 of NZ_JABFDP010000014.1, forward strand.
CTCTTACCCTGCAGGATGCGCTGCCAGGTCGTTTCCACTCCACAGCCAAGCGGCGAAACCATGCCAAGGCCAGTGACGACAACCCGCCTCATGTTCGTTTCTCCAGACCCGACCTTGGGCGGTTGTTGACCGGCGGATGACGGTCGCCGCACCTCGGGTCATTGTTTCGAGCAACACGTTCTGGCCGGATCGTGCAGCCGAATTGTGCACTGCCGGCCCAATCTGACGACTCCTTACGACGCCGCCAACAGCAAGAAACCGGTCGGCCGCACAAGACGGGCCGGCCGGTTTCGCGCAACGCTCGCCTGAGGATCAGCTCTTGGCGTTCTTCTCAAGGAACTTGGTGGCGTCGCCGACGGTGAGGATCGTCTCCGCGGCGTCGTCAGGGATCTCGCAACCGAACTCTTCCTCGAAGGCCATCACGAGCTCGACCGTGTCGAGGCTGTCGGCACCGAGATCGTCAATGAAGCTCGCGTTGTCGACCACTTTCTCGGGCTCGACACCAAGGTGCTCGACCACGATCTTCTTAACCCGCTCGCCAATCTCACTCATCGTTCAACCTCGTGCTTGTTCCTTTAAGACCCGACCCCCGGATGATCCGCATCACCCCGGCCGTTAAACTTCCTTCGCGATCGCGCAAAACCAGATTTGCCCCGCAGCGCCCCTTTACCGAAATCTGGCGGACGACTTGCGGTCCGAAAACTTCGGAAACGGGGCCACTCACAAACTCCAATCCTCAAGGACTCCACGAGTCCGGCACGCCTCCGACCCAGAGCGCTCAAACAGGAACCCGGATCAGCAGCACCAGCCGACGGAGGCCCGGCGAACGATGGCAGCTCGCCCCGCCAATATACAGGGTTTGGAAATCCTGCAATGGCGTTCTTCGTGCCCCCATCGGCGGCCCAGTTAACATACACGCGAATCCTTGGCGACTCGGACCGGGAGGTCGACTGCGACGTCTTTTCGCCGCATTCCGAGCCGGGGAAACGCTTAGATCATGGCCATGCCGCCGTTGACATGGATGGTCTGCCCCGTGACGTAGGCCGCCTCGTTGGAGGCGAGGTACACCGCAGCTGCAGCAATATCCTCCGGCGTGCCGAGTCGCGCCGCAGGCACCTTGGCCAGGATCGTCTCGCGCTGCTTGTCGTTCAGCGCGTCGGTCATCGGCGTCTTGATGAAGCCAGGCGCAATGCAGTTCGCAGTCACGCCACGCTTGGCATATTCCGCACCGAGCGTCTTGATCATGCCAATGATGCCGGCCTTGGAAGCCGTGTAATTCCCCTGCCCGGGATTGCCGGTCACGCCGACGATCGACGTGATCGCGATGATTCGGCCGAAACGCTTGCGCATCATCAGCTTGGTCGCCGCGCGCGACAGGCGGAAGGTCGCGGTCAGGTTGACCTTGATGACCTCGTCCCAGTCTTCGTCACGCAGTTGCACGAACAGGTTGTCACGCGTGATGCCAGCGTTGGCCACGAGAATGTCGACCTGGCCCATGGCCTGTTCCGCGGCCGGCACCAGCGCCTCGACCTCGGCACTATCCGACAGGTTGCAGGGCAGCACATGCACACGGCTGCCCAGCTCGCCCGCCAGCGTTTCCAGCACCTCGCGGCGCGTGCCGGAAATCGCAACCGTCGCGCCCTGCGCGTGCATCGCCTTGGCGATCGCATTGCCGATGCCGCCGGTCGCGCCGGTGACCAGCGCGGTCCTGCCACTCAGATCGAACATTCAACTCTCCATCAATGCCGCTACACGCAGCCGGTTACGCCGTTTTGGCCGCGGCCAGCGCGTCCTTGGCGGCCGCAATGTCCGCCGGACCGCCGACCGCGACGCCGACCGCACCATCCGCGATCCGCTTGACCAGACCACTCAGGACCTTGCCGGCGCCGATCTCGAAAAAGCGCGTCACGCCCTGACCTGCCATATAGGCGATCGATTCGCGCCAGCGCACCGTGCCCGTGACCTGCTCGACCAGCCGACGGCGAATCTCGTCGGGGTCGCTGATCGGTGCCGCGAGCACGTTCGACACCAGCGGCGACGCCGGCGCCTTGATCGTCACTTTCGACAGCGCCTCTGCCATGACGTCGGCCGCCGGCTGCATCAGCTTGCAGTGGAACGGCGCCGAGACCGGCAGCAGCATCGCGCGCTTCGCGCCCTTGGCGCGCGCAATGTCGACAGCGCGATCAACCGCGGCCTTGTTGCCGGAAACGACCACCTGGCCGCCGCCATTGTCGTTCGCCGCCTGGCAGACCTCGCCTTGAGCAGCCTCCTCGGCCACCGCCACCGCAGCCTCGTAATCCATCCCGAGCAGCGCGGCCATCGCGCCGACCCCGACCGGAACAGCCTTCTGCATGGCCAGGCCGCGCGTCCGCAGCAAGCGGGCGGTGTCGGCAATGCTGAGGCTGCCGGCTGCCGCAAGCGCCGAATACTCGCCGAGCGAGTGGCCGGCAACGAAGGCTGCGTCACGGCCGACCGAGAACCCGGCCTCGGCCTCGAGCACCCGCAAGGCCGCCATCGAGACCGCCATGAGGGCGGGCTGGGCATTTTCCGTCAACTGCAAGGTTTCGGCCGGGCCTTCCCAGATGATCGCGGTCAGCTTCTCGCCAAGGGCGGTATCGACCTCCTCGAACACGGCGCGAGCCACCGGAAAGGCGTCTGCCAACGCCTTGCCCATGCCGACGGCCTGGGACCCTTGCCCCGGAAAAGTGAATGCTGCCGTCATGGCCGCTCCCTGAACGTTCCAAAATCCCTGGAATTGAGTAACTTTGGCCGGAAAGACACTGGCCAAGGCCGTGATGTCAAGCGCGTGACGGGCGCAATTCGACCACTTTCCCTTGCCTTGGGGCCGAAAATCGGTATAAGGCGCGCCATCCGTGGATCCCGAGCCGGGAGCTGAACGGACGGTCTCAGCAAAATCTCCCTGTCTAATCGCAGCGATTTTCTAATCTCAGTGATTTCCAGGCGACTTTGATGTGGCAGGGCCAGTCGGCCCGTCGTCCCGTGTTCCCGCCTTCTGAGCTGACGTCTGCGAGTCCTTTCCACAAGGGCTCGAAGGGCTTGACGCCGGGATTTACGCCAACTTGGAAAGGACAGCCATGCCGCTTTACGAGCATGTTTTCCTCGCGCGTCAGGACGCGAGCACCCAGCAGGTGGAAGAACTGACGACTCAGATGACCGGTATCGTCGAAGGTCTCGGCGGCAAGGTCACCAAGACTGAGAATTGGGGCGTTCGCTCCCTCACCTACCGCATGAACAAGAACCGCAAGGCGCACTTCGTGCTGCTCAACATCGACGCGCCGTCGGCGGCGATCGCCGAGATCGAGCGTCAGGAGCGGATCAGCGAAGACGTCATCCGTTACCTCAGCGTCCGCGTCGACGAGCTCGAGGAAGGCCCTTCGGCGATGATGCGCAAGGCCGATCGCGACCGTGAGCGCGACGACCGCGGCGGCGGCTTCCGCGGTGAGCGCGATGGCGGCGGCTTCCGTGGCGATCGCGGTGACCGTGGCGATCGTGGCCCGCGCCGGCCCCGTGACGAAGAAACTGCGGACGAGGAGTAAGATCAATGGCTGAAGCCCCCGCACGTCGCCCGTTCTTCCGCCGCCGCAAGACCTGCCCGTTCTCCGGGCCGAACGCGCCGAAGATCGACTACAAGGACTCCAAGCTGCTGATGCGCTACGTCTCCGAGCGCGGCAAGATCGTGCCGAGCCGCATCACCGCGGTGTCTGCCAAGAAGCAGCGTGAGCTGGCCCGCGCCATCAAGCGCGCTCGCTTCCTCGGCCTGCTGCCTTACGTCATCCGCTGATCGGCGGTCAGGAATCGGCGGCCTTGCGCCGCCGATTTCCCGTGTCGAATACTCAGAATTCGCATAAGGCTTCCGGGTCGTCCGGTCGCCGATGGTTGGGGCGAGTTGGCCTCTAACCGCTCGAAGGGAGCGGGACAGCTGATGATCGGACTGTTTCTCATCGCGCTCGCCGCAGGCGCCGCCTCGGCGCTCATGTTTGCCTCTCCCATGTCGGGCGCGGCGATGTCGATCCTGCTCGCGCTGTTTGCGCCGGTGCCGCTGATCGTCGTGGGCATCTCGTGGGGACGTCTCTGCGCCGCCATCGGCGGTGTCGCGGCCATGGCCGCCGTGCTGGCCATTTTCGGCGCGGATCGCGGCGTCGCCTTTGCCGTCACGATTGCGCTGCCGGCCTGGTGGCTCGGCCATCTCGTTCTGCTTGGCCGGCCGATGACCGAGCCGCAGGATGGCGTGGAATGGTACCCCCCCGGCAGCATCCTGCTGTGGATCGCGGCCATCGCGACGCTCATCGTTGCGTTTGCCTTCGGCACGGACGTCTCGGCCACCAACGATGACCTGAGGCGCCTGCTCTCGCGTGTGTTCACCAGCGCCGTCCCGCCGGATACGGTCGACATTCCGCGCCTTGTCGAATTCTTCCTGATCGTGGCGCCTCCCCTGGCCGCGATGATCATGACGACGATCCTCGCGCTCAGCGTCGTGATTGCGGCGAAGATCACGGCGATTTCCGGTCGCCTGATGCGCCCCTGGCCCCGCCTGCGTGACACCAAGCTGCCGCCGATGACGCTTGCCGCGCTGTGCGCGATCATCGCGTTCTGCTTCCCTGGCGGGGTTGTCGGCCTGCTGGCGCGGATCGCGGCCGCTGCACTGCTGACCGCCTACGCCCTCACCGGCCTGGCCGTGCTCCATACGCTCACGCTGCCGTTGCGAACCCGCCCGCTCTGGCTCGGCCTCGCCTACGCATTGATGCTCACCTTCATCTGGCCGCTGCCGATGCTGGCGATGATCGCGCTGGGGATCGCCGACGCCGCCTTCGACCTCCGTCACCGCTTCGGGCCGCGGCAGCCGCCGCCGTTGCCGGTACCGTAAAAGCTCAACCTCTCACCAACCGCTTCCGAACATCACAAGGAGAACATCGATGGAAGTCATTCTGCTGGAACGTGTCGCCAAGCTCGGCCAGATGGGCGAGATCGTGAAGGTCAAGGACGGGTTCGCCCGCAACTTCCTGCTCAAGCGCAAGAAGGCGCTGCGGGCGACCGCCGAGAACAAGGCCAAGTATGAGGGCATGAAGGCCGAGCTCGAGGCCAACAACATCAAGGCCAAGGGCGAGGCCGCCAAGGTGGCCGAGAAGATCGACGGCCGCGACATCGTCATCATCCGCCAGGCGTCCGAATCCGGCCAGCTGTTCGGCTCGGTCTCGGTGCGTGACATCGTCGTCGCGCTCGCCGCCGACGGCATCACCGTCAGCCGTCCGCAGGTCTGGCTCGACGCCCCGATCAAGGCGATCGGCCAGCAGAAGATCACCATCGCGATCCATCCGGAGGTCGAGACCTCGGTGACCGTGACGGTGGCCCGCAGCGCCGACGAGGCCGAGCGCATCAAGCGCGGCGAGGACATCTCGACCCGCCAGGAGGATCGCGACGCCGCCGCCGAGGCCATCGCCGCCGCCGGCGAGTTCTTCGATCCGGAGGCCCAGGAGGACGAGGCCGCCGCTGGCGAGACCGCGCAGTAAGCGCGACGAGCGCCCCCGCAAGACCACAAAGCCCGGCTCATCGAGCCGGGCTTTTCGTTTCCCGCATCAGCGCGACGGCGAGGACGGCGCCGACGCATCGTCGGCGCTGCTCGCAGCCGTCGGCACCGCCTGGGTCGTCGCGGGGGCCGGGGTCACGGGCGGAACCGGATCGGCGCGCAGTGCCGGCGCCGCCTCGCTCGAGGTCGCAGGCGCGACCCGCGGCGGTTCGGAGCGCGTGGCATTGTCGTCGCGCGCGGCGGCAGGACGCGTGGCACCGGTCGGCTCGCTGCGGGGGTCGTCGGCCGCCGCCCCGTCCTGCGGCGCCGGCTTCTTGCGCTTGCCATGCCGGCCCTTGGCCGAAGACTGGCCGTCGCCATCGGCCGGGGCCGTGCCGGCCTCGGGAACCGCCTCGGGCTTGCCTTCGGCCGGCGCCGAGCGCTCGGACCGCTTGTGATGGCCGGACCGGCGGCGCGGCTCGGCCGGGCCGCCCGCATCGTCAGGCTTCGCCTCGGACGGCTCGGCGCTGACAGCAGACCGGGCGCGGCGTTCGGTCCGCGTCTCCTTGCCGTCTTTTCCATCCTTGCCCGAATGTCCCATGGAGCGCGCATCGGCCGCGCCATTGGTGATCAGGTAGTTGGCGAGCACGCCAGCCATCTCAGGGCTGGTCGTATAATGCTGCCGCAAAAAGCCGGGCAACGAGCTCGCCGACGTGTTCTTGGCCAGACCGCGCGGCGATTTGTGGCAGACCACGCAGGTTCCGTTGAAGATCTGAGCGGGACTCTTGCCCGCGTCGAGATTTTCCTGCGCGCCGGCCCCGCCCGCAAACATCACGCAGAACGCAGCCACCACCGTCGCCAGATTGAGCGCTCGGCCCACCATCCTCATTCTCCAGCTATCGTTTCGCCCCACACGGCGTCGCCAGCGCGACATCCGCTGCCGTGTTCCTCTCGCTATCAGCGGAACGTGACAGCGCGCCTTGCGGCCGCTCCACGGTCCTCGACGGCGATCCTTCGACCCCGCCAGCCGTCCCATGACGGACATCCGCCAACCACCGGCCGCGCGCGGCATCGTTTTAGCGGATCGCTGAGGGAATGAAAGCGCACAGATGTCCCGCCCCACAGCTGTTCCGCCCGGGATGTGATTTCGGAATAACCGCTTTGTCACAAACGCAATGGCATTCATATGCCCGCCGCGTAACATAACGACCTGATGAATGGGAACCAATCGGTTCTCAACGCGTCGAGTGCGACAGCCGGGAAAGTCAGCATCTCACGGGATAAGCTCGTTGGGTGGTGTGGATGGACCGTTTGCTGCGTCGTCTTTTGTCTCGTTTCATTTGCCGCGGGTCGATCAGCTTTGCGACCGCGGATGGCACGACATTCCGCTGTGGGGATGGAACCGGCGTTCCCGTCGCAGCGCGATTTCTCACCCATGACGCCGAGCGCAGGGTGTTGCTGAACCCCGAACTGGCGCTCGGCGAGCTCTATATGGACGGCAGCTTCGTGATCGAGCAGGGCTCGGTCGCGGACTTCCTGGCGATCGTCATGAGTCAGCCGGCGGCCGTGCCCGACTGGGCCAAGCCGCAATGGTGGCTGCGCTATCTGGTCCGGCACCTGGGCCAACTCAACATCCGCGGACGGTCGCGCCAGAACGTGGCGCATCATTACGACCTCGACGGCCGGCTCTACGCGCTGTTCCTCGACGCCGACCGGCAATATTCCTGCGCCTATTTCGAAACGCCGGATGCGACGCTGGACGATGCCCAGCTTGCCAAGAAGCGGCATCTCGCCGCCAAACTGCTGATCGACCGCAACGATCGCATCCTGGACATCGGCTGCGGCTGGGGCGGGCTCGGCCTCTATCTGGCTGCAATGACCGGAGCCGACGTGACCGGCGTGACCCTGTCGAACGAGCAGCTGCAGGTCGCCAATGCCCGAGCGGCGGAACGCAACCTGTCGGGATCCGCGCGCTTCCTGCTGCAGGATTACCGCGACGTCCCCGGCACGTTCGACCGCATCGTGTCGGTCGGCATGTTCGAACATGTCGGAGTCGCCTTCTACGACACGTTCTTCCGCCGCTGCGCCGAGCTGCTGGACGACGACGGCATCATGGTGCTGCACTCGATCGGCCGTTCCGAGGGGCCGGATGCCACCAATCCGTGGATCGCCAAATACATCTTCCCCGGCGGGTACATCCCCGCTTTGTCGGAAGTGTTGCCGGCGATCGAACGCGCAGGGCTGCTGGTCTGCGACATCGAGATCCTGCGCCTGCATTATGCCGACACGCTGAAAGCCTGGCGCGAGCGGTTCCTGGCCCGGCGCGAGGAGGCCGTGCAGCTCTATGACGAGCGCTTTGCTCGGATGTGGGAGTTCTATCTGGCGGCCTCGGAGATGGCATTCCGCAAACAGAACATGATGAACTTCCAGATCCAGCTGACCAAGCGCCAGGGCATCGTGCCGATGACGCGCGACTACATCCAGCGCGAGGAGGCAAGGCTGCGGACTCTGGAGCGCGGCACACGTCCAACGCTGCGGATGGCGGGCGAGTAGCGGGCGCCGCTGCGCTCCGCGATGGCGTGGCGACGGGCGGAGGTGCTGCGCGCAGTCTCCGCTCGTCCCGCACGCCTCGTCTGGTTCAATCTCAAGATGCCCGCTCTTCAACCTGCATCTTCCGCACGAATTGTCCCTCATCCATCTCAAACTTTCGAACAAATCGTTCGATCTGTGAACTGGCTCACAGACCCCGGGAAAGCCCGGCCGTATTGTCCCGGCATGATCAAGAGCCCGACCCAAGCCATGCTGGAACCCCAGACCGACTTCAGCACCGATTACGCGCTGATTGCCGCCGGCGTGGGCGCCTCCCTCATCGCCCTGCTCTATCTGCTGCTGGTCTGACGCCTCGCGCGGATCTTTCGACAGCCGCCACGCGCCAAGGCGCACTGGCCGCCTTCTCGCCTCCCCGACTGCGACCTGCCGTCCGCTCCGCGTCGATGCCCCGGAGTTCCGCTCCGGGACGTCCGGCCTTGCCACAGGCGAGGTCGTCAAGCACGTCATCTGGCGAGTCCGGATTCATCCACCAAATTTACCGGACAGTGAATAGAGGCCAGCTTTCGCTTCCGCTTCGCGCGCGACTGGCGCTTTATCCCCTCCCCTTCAAAGCTGCTAAAAATTGCCATGGCACTTACCGATTCGAACGTCTTCAAGCTGGCGCCGGCTGACGCGGCGACACCGGCCTACCGCAGCCCTCCTCACAACATCGAGGCGGAACAGGGTCTGCTCGGGGCTATTCTGGTCAATAACGACGCGTTTTATCGCGTGTCCGACTTCCTCGAGCCGAAGCATTTCTTCGAGCCGCTGCATCAGACCATCTTCGAGACCGCCTCCAGCCTGATCCGGATGGGCAAGATCGCGACGCCCGTCACCTTGAAGACGTTCCTGCCCGCCGATGTCGATCTCGGCGGCATGACCGTGGGCCAATATCTCGCGCGCCTCGCGGCCGAGGCGACCACGATCATCAACGCGCAGGATTATGGCCGCACGATCTACGATCTGTCGTTGCGGCGCGACCTGATCGGCATCGGCGAGGACATGGTCAACGTCGCCTATGACGCGCCGGTCGACTTCGCGCCGCGCAACCAGATCGAGGACGCCGAGCGCCGGCTGTACGAGCTCGCCGAGTCCGGACGCTATGATGGCGGCTTCCAGAAATTCTCGCAGGCGCTGACCACCGCGCTCGACATGGCCGCCAAGGCCTTCCAGCGCGACGGCAAGCTGTCGGGCATCTCGACTGGCCTGCGCGATCTCGACGCCAAGATGGGCGGCCTGCAGCACTCCGACTTGATCATCCTCGCCGGCCGCCCCGGCATGGGCAAGACCTCGCTTGCCACCAACATCGCCTACAACGTCGCCCAGGCCTATGTGCCGGAACTGCAGCCGGACGGCACCTACAAGGCCGCCCAGGGCGGCGTGGTCGGGTTCTTCTCGTGCGAAATGAGCGGCGAACAGCTCGCCACCCGTATCATCGCCGAGCGCAGCGGCATTCCCTCCAGCCACATCCGCCGCGGCGGCATCACCGAGGCCGATTTCGAGAAGCTGCGCGAATGCTCGATCGAGCTGCAGTCGCTGCCGTTCTATGTCGACGAAACCGGCGGCATCTCGATCTCGCAGGTGATGGCGCGCGCCCGCCGGCTGAAGCGCCAGAAGGGCCTCGACCTCCTGGTGATCGACTACATCCAGCTGCTCGCCGGCTCCGGCAAGCGCGGCAGCGACAACCGCGTGCAGGAAATCACCGAGATCACCACCAGCCTGAAGGCGCTGGCCAAGGAGCTCAACGTTCCGATCATCGCGCTGTCGCAGCTGTCGCGCCAGGTCGAAAACCGCGACGACAAGCGGCCGCAGCTGTCCGACCTTCGTGAATCCGGCTCGATCGAGCAGGACGCCGACGTCGTGCTGTTTGTGTATCGCGGCGAGTACTATCTGGCCGCCAAGGAGCCGCGTCCCGGCACCGAGGAGCACCAGAAGTGGCAGACCGAAATGGAACTGGCGCTCGGCAAGGCCGAGGTGATCATCGGCAAGCAGCGTCACGGTCCGACCGGCACGGTCGAGCTGCACTTCGACGCCTCCGTCACCCGCTTCGGCGATCTCGCGCATGACGGCCTGCCGCCGCAGCATCACGACTATTGACCGTGTGCTGTTGAACCGGGGCGCTGCGGCGCGTAAAAGCGCCCCATGAGTGTTCCCGAACCGAAACCCGTCGAGTCGCCGGCAGCGGCGGTTGACGATCTGGTGCCCGCCGCCGCAACCGGCGTGCTGACCATCGATCTCGACGCGCTCGCCGCCAATTGGCGCAAGCTGGAAAAGACCGCGGTGCCGGCCGAATGCGCCGGCGTCATCAAGGCCGACGCCTATGGCTGCGGCATCCCCCAGGTGGCGCGCACGCTGGCCGCAGCCGGCTGCAAGACGTTCTTCGTCGCGACGCTGAGCGAGGCCAAGGTCGCACGCACCGCCCTGCCCGACAGCGCGGCGCTCTACGTGCTCGACGGCTTCTTCCAGAACACCGGCGAAGACTACGCCGCGATCAACTGCCGCCCGGTGATCGGTGACCTCAACGAGCTCGCCGAGTGGGACATGTTCTGCCGCCGCACCGGCTGGAAGGGCGGCGCCGCCATCCATGTCGACACCGGCATGAACCGGCTCGGCTTCACGCCGACCGACGCCCAGGGCATGATCCCGCGCATCCAGAGCGGCGACCACGGCATCACCCTCATCATGAGCCATCTCGCTTCGGCCGAGCAGCTCAACAGCCCGTCGAATGCGCGCCAGCTCAGCCTCTTCCGCGAGGTCGCCAGCGTGTTCACTGGCGTGCCCGCAGCGCTGGCCGCCTCCTCCGGCATCTTCCTCGGCGCCGCCTTCCAGTTCGACATGGTCCGCCCCGGTGCGGCGCTCTACGGGATCAATCCGACGCCGGAGGCCGACAACCCGATGCAGCCGGTCGCCGAGATCAAGGCCCGCATCGTGCAGCTGCGCGACCTCGCCCGCGGCGACACGGTCGGCTATGGCGGCACCTGGACCGCGCGCCGTCCGACGAAGATCGCGATCCTCTCGGCCGGCTATGCCGACGGCTATTTCCGCGCCGCGAGTTCCAATGACGGCACCCGCGGCGCCGACGTCGTCATCGCCGGCCAGCGCTGCCCCGTCGCCGGCCGCGTCTCGATGGACCTGATCGCGGTCGACGTGACCGACCTGCCGCCCAAGGCCGCCCGCCGCGGCCACTTCGCCACCCTGCTCGGCGAAGGCATCACCGTCGACGAACTCGCGCATCATTTCGGCACCATCGGCTACGAGGTTATGACCAATCTCGGCCGCCGCTATCACCGCATCTACAAGGGTGGCACGGCGGCGGCGGAGAGCTGATCGCCTGCAGCGACGCTCGCCGGATGCATTGGCGTCCCGCCGCTGCTTCCCCATCGTCATTGCGAGCGAAGCGACGCAATCCAGAATCCCGCCCACCACCCTGGATTGCTTCACTTCTGTTCAGCCCGGGGACATAGCTTACACCTGTTCGGGGACA